>JAPLBI010000176.1:0-889 GCA_026392815.1 Actinomycetota bacterium | reverse complement strand
GATTTTTTGGCGCACATGCAGGCTGTTCCTGTTGCACTCGATGCCCTTGATTCGTTGCTAAACCTTCCGGGTCTATTCGTATTCGGTTCTAATGATTATTACGCTCCAAAACCTAAGAATCCACTTAAATACTTACTTCCAAACCATGGAAAACGAATTCACGGTGAAGATCTGCCTTGGCCAGATTTAGATAAAGGTTTGCAGTCTCGCGGTTGGATTAATTTAAATCGTTCGCGCGCAACTATAAAAATTAAAGATACGACAATTGAAACTCGTGGCACCGATGATGCGCATCTCGAGTTTGATGATTACTCACTGGTTGCAGGAAAACCTGGTCCGTGTGACATTGCGATCGGTGTAACGCATGCACCTTATTTAAGAATTCTTGAAGGAATGACTCGTGATGGTTTAGATGCGATATTTGCCGGCCACACACATGGCGGACAAGTTCGTTTGCCGATGCCTGGTGGTTCGCGCGCGCTTACAACTAACTGTGACTTACCAACTTGGCGCGCACGTGGCTTAACAAAGTTTGGAAGCGAGCCTTACCTACATGTGTCAGCAGGAATGGGAACAAGTCCCTTTGCACGAATTCGTGTAGCTAGTCCGCCAGAAGTAAGTTTAGTAACGCTTACTGCAAAGCTTTAATATCAGCGTCAACCATTAACTCGGCTAACTCTTTCCAATGAGTTGTCGCTTTCCAACCAAGTGCTTTAGTTGCCTTTGATGGATCTCCGATAAGCGCATCAACTTCAGTGGGGCGAATGTATTTCTTATCGGTTTCAACATGGTCTTGCCAATTTAAACCTGCGCGAGAAAATGCTGCTTCTGCAAAGTCTTTAACTGTTGCTCCAACGCCTGTGGCAACTACATAATCTGAAGGCTTATC
>JAPLBI010000159.1 GCA_026392815.1 Actinomycetota bacterium | reverse complement strand
ACAACGCAAGCACATGCGTTAATTGCAATAACTTTATTCGCCTTTGGTGGTCAATGTGTTTGGCCTTCGCAGATGGTGATTTTAACGCGTGTTACTCCGCTAAAGGATCGCACCAAGATCTTCGGTTTTAACTTTATGTTGATGAATTTAGGCCTAGGAGTAGGTGGATTTTTATCAGCTCTAATTATTCGTGAAAATTCGATTCTTTCTTATCAAATTATGTATTTTATTGATTCGCTAACTTACTTTGTCTTTATCTTCTTTATCTGGGGGCTAAATACTCCGCATGCTGGAAAGTATGTAGCGAAAGAGCATGAGCCTGAAAAAGGCAGTTATCGAGAGCTCTTTGCGATCAAAGAGTTATCTATCCTTACTATCGCAGGAATTATTCTTTTAACTTTTGGATATGGACCTTTGCAATCAGGGCTACCCATATATGCCACGCAATACCTTGATTTAGCGCCAAACTGGCTTGGGATTATCTTCGGAGTAAATACCTTTGCAATTGTGGCTTTCCAGCCGCTGGTTTTAAAGTTAATCGCTAATCATTCAAAGTACACCGCGCTGATTTCTGTAGGAATAATTTGGGCGCTTTCTTGGCTGGCCGTTGGTATTTCGCCGTACCTTTCTATGTTCATGGCCGGTATCGCACTTTGTGTTAGCCAATTAATCTTCGCCTTTGGTGAGATGGTCCATGCACCGACTAGCCCTGCGTTGACGCAAGAACTTGCTCCCGAACATATCCGCGGACGCGCAAGTGCGCTAACCAGTTTGCAATGGGGAATTTCTGGAATCGCCGGTCCTGCCGTTGCCGGTCTAATGATCGGTGCAAATCTAGAACAGCTCTGGGTTTTAACAATGGCTATAGGCGTTCTAGCGCCGATACCTTTATTTGCTTACTTAAAGCGCACTACAGAGAAGGTAAAGAAATAGCCCGCCCACGCAGATTGCGTGAACGGGCTATTTATTTAATTATTTAAGCGAGTTTTCCAGTAACTTCAATTACATTTGTTAGGCCGTTAGAAAGCGTTACTGAGATTTCCTCGCCACCCTTACCTGGGCAAGAAAGTCCCCAAGAGAACTTGGCAGTTGCACCAGCAGCAAGTGGAGTAGTAGGCGCGCCCTCCATCTGGTTATCGCCATCGAAGATATCTACACAATCACCAGTTGTTGTTGAACCCTTAACGATGAGCGTTGCCAAATCTAAATCTGCAGCTGAGCCATTTTCAACGGTTACATTGAAGCGTTCGTTGGTCTGGCCAGGAAGCATTCCGGAAGCGAATTTTCCAGTGTATGACACCTTGTCTGGGGTTACGACAGGAGCATCAAATCCGCCAGTTGCTTGTGGTGCTTCTTCAACTTCGGTAACGAGAGTTTGGTCATCAACTTGAGCAACCTCATCAGATCCACCGCATGCAGAGAGGGTTAGCGCTAGGACAATAGCTGCGCTGGCAGTTGCAAAGTTCGTAGATTTAGCGTTAAACATTGAGGCCTCCAAGAGAAATTTCAGTATGCAGGTGACTATTTACTAGCCATAAGTATAGAGTAGCCTGCATGTCTATCAACTCAGCAACTAACTCAGAAGTTGACGCACCAATTAGTGCTAGCCCTGCAATCGCAGGTCGCAGCCCGCGCCAGATCGCATGGAGTCGCTTCAAGCGAAATAAAGTAGGTATGGCAGCAGCAGGAATCAGTATCTTCCTGCTGAGCATGTCGCTCTTTGCGCCAATCGTGTGCCGACTCTTGGGGATTAATCCGAACGACCTAAACCTTGAGGGCTTAAATAGCAGTGGTATTCCTACGGGTGATTTAGCCGGCTTTAGCAGAGAACATCCACTTGGCGTAATTCCCGGCACAGGTCGCGATTTACTCGCCCAACTTCTTTACGGTTCACGTATCTCATTTATGATCGCAATTCTTACAACGGCAACAGCGCTAACCATTGGTTTCTTCGTAGGAATAGTTGGCGGTTATTTCCGCGGCCGCGTTGATGGATACCTCGGTCGCTTTACCGACTTCCTTCTCGCATTCCCAGCTTTCTTTATGATCGTTGCACTTAGCGAGCCAATGGTTGATCGCATTGAAAAATTCGGAATTGCAGAAGGCAATGGCGCTCGCGTTCTCTTCTTAATCCTCTTCCTATCTTTCTTCGGATGGCCGGGATTTTCTCGACTAATTCGTTCACAGGTTCTCTCACTTCGCGAACGCGAATTCGTAACTGCCGCACAAGCGATGGGTGCAACTCGTCGTCGCATTATTCTTAAAGAACTTGTCCCTAATCTTTGGGCGCCGGTAATTGTGGTTGTCTCGCTTTCACTTCCTGGCTACCTCGCATCAGAAGCGGTCTTCTCATTTCTTGGCTTAGGTGTTCAACCACCGGCATCTACTTGGGGCATCCTGCTTTCTAATGCCACCCGCTTCGTAACCGTTATGCCGAGCTTCTTCCTAATTACCGCAGCCTCCCTAGTCATCGTGGTTTTGGCCTTTAACTTGGTCGGCGATGCGCTGCGGGATGCGCTAGATCCTCGCGCCGACAAATAGTCGGACCTAATCCTCGCGCCGACAAGTAAACCTGTCGGACCTAATCCTCGCGCCGACAAGTAAACCTGTCGGACCCAATCCAAGCGCCGACAAGTAACGCCTCGATAACGATTCATCTACGGGGCTTAAATCACCCCTGCTCCTACCGCCGAGTATTCACTTTTCGGACATTTTCTGCTTAACTCAACCCACTAATGGTGCAGGTTTATCCCAGATTTCTGGGAGAAGACTGAACACTTACATCCCAATCGAAAGGATTACGGAATGAGCCCTCGTTATGCTCTTCGTCGTGCCGTAGTTGTTGCATCTGCAAGCGCTTTGCTTCTCGGAACCGTTGTGGTTGCTGGAACAAACGCTGCATCTGCTGCAACAACACCAAAGACAGGTGGAATTCTCACTTTTCTTGAGCACGAACCACGTCTTGATCACATGGATCCAAGCCGTATCTACACCGGACGCGACCTCGCGTTTATGAATTCATTCCACACCCGTACTTTGGTTGCATACAACCCAGTCCCAGGTGCTGCAGGAGCAAACCTTGTTCCAGATCTAGCAACTAACACTGGTGTTCCAAGCAACGCTGCTAAGACATGGAAGTTCACACTTCGCCCAGGCACAAAGTTCGAAGATGGAGTTCCAATTACTTGTGAGCACGTCCAATACGGTACATCTCGTGTATTCGCACAAGATGTAATCAACAACGGACCTACTTACTTGCTTTCATGGCTTGATATTCCAAAGGATAAAGATGGAAATTCAATCTATGTTGGCCCATACAAGAGCACCAAGGAAGCACAAGCTGCATTCAACAAGGCAGTCTCTTGCTCTAAGGACAACCGCACAATTACTTTCCAACTGAACAAGTCAATTGCTGACTTCAACTACTTGGCTACATACGGTGTTATCTCACCTATCCAAAAGAAGAAGGACACAGGCGATAAGTACGACCTAAACCCACAGGCAACAGGTCCATACAAGATCGTTGAAAACAGCAAGACACAGCTTCGTATGGTCCGTAACGCACAGTGGTCAAAAGCATCTGACCCAGTTCGTACTCCATACCCAGATGAAGTAGTCATTCAGTTCGGTCTTGATGAAGAAGTTATCGACCAGATCATGTTGGAAGACACAATTCCTTCAGCAATGAACTTTGGTGGACCACTTCCTTCAAATAAGGACAAGTTCTTCACCGACGCAAAGTTCAAGAACCGTCGCATGAACAACTCAGATCCATACGCGATCTACATCGCATTTAACGTAAAGGCAATGCCTTGCTTGGAAATCCGTCAAGCAATGTATTACTCACGTGATGCAAAGGCACTTCTTGACTATGCAGGCGGCCCAGATTACGCAGGTTCATATGCAACCGGCGTTATTAGCCCACTCGTAGCAGCTGACTACGCACCTACCAAGGTCGTAGGTCCAGGAAGCCCAGACTTCAAGCCTGAAGGAAATATCGTTAAGGCTAAGGCTCTAATGGATGCAGCAAAGACCAAGTGTCCTGCTGATTACAAGAAGGCAACTGAAGATGGAATCACACTTGACGTTCGTCAATCTGTAACTCTTAACGACACAATTCCAATCAACGAGGCTGCATATGCTCGCGCTGGAATCAAGGTTAAGTGGAACATCATCAGTGCTGGTTACTACTCAACAGTTATGAACCCTGCAAAGCAGAAGGATATGTCTGCTTCTGGTTGGGGTGCTGACTGGGCAAATGCTTCAACAGTTATTCCAGAACTATTTGCATCATTCGGTGGATTTAACCTTTCACAGAACACCGAAGATCCTGCTTACAAGGCCTTTGAAGATAAGGTCAACATTGCGATGAAGACAACTGATCGCAAGAAGCAAGCAGTGATGTGGAAAGAACTAGATGCATATGCAATGAAGCAGATGTGGGTATTGCCAACAACATTTGGTAAGGCTCAAGAAATTTGGGGCTCACAGCTTGCAAACGTCTTCTTCTGGGTACCTCAGGGTAACCCTGCATACGGAAAGATCTGGGTTAACAACTAACCCATATCTTTACCTGCAAGCGCTATAAGTAGCGCAAATAGCAGTAGAGACAGGTACTTCCGACGCTAAGCAATTGGCGTCGGAAGTACCTTCTTACTGGTAGGTTCAACTTTCTTTGAAGACCAACTAAGAATATAAAGAGTAAAAAACGTAAGAGAGGATTGAATAGATGCTGAAATTCATCGGGCGCCGCGCAATATTTGCAGCCTTCACAATCCTGATTGTCTCAGCCGTTGTCTTTGGAATCTTCTCTCTGCTCCCATTTGATCCAGCCGCCCTAACTTGTGGCCAGCGCTGTACAGATCAGATCGTTGAAGCAAACCGAGTTCGTCTAGGTTTTGATAAACCGATTTATGAGCAGTACTGGCTCTTTCTATCCGGAATCTTTCTCGGACGCACTTACGGCGCTGGAAGTGCGGCAGTTGGTGCCCTTCTGCTCTGGCTAACAGTCGGAATTGGCCTAGGCATCGTTGCCGCTAAATTTAAAAACCGTTGGCCTGATACCAGTTCATCAGTCTTCGTACTACTTGCTACATCGCTTCCAACGTTTGTTACTGGTCTGGCACTTCTTATCTGGGTTTCAATTAAGTGGAAGCTGATTCCACTTTCGCTACAGGGTTACACATCGCTCTTTGATAACCCATTTAAATTTATCGAATACTTCATCTTGCCGTGGATCACCTTGGCGATCGCATATGCCGCGATCTACACCCGCTTTACCCGCGCCGCACTGCTTGAAACTTTGGGCGAGGATTACATCCGCACCGCTCGCGCTAAGGGCGTGGGCGAACGCGTTGTCTTCTTTAAGCACACGCTTCGCGCCGTGCTAGCCCCATTGATTACTCTGGCGGGTCTCGACTTTGCAGGTCTTATCGGCGGCGCGATCATTACCGAAACGATCTTTAACTTGCCAGGACTTGGCCGACTCACACTTCGCTCTGTTTACGAATTCGATTTATCTGTTGTGCTTGCAACCACCATCTTGGCAGCAGTTGTTGTCATCCTTATGAACTTAATCGTCGATATGTTGTATGCCGTCCTAGATCCACGGGTGCGCATCACATGACCGAACTGCTCCGCATTCAGGACTTACATGTCTCCTTTAAAACCGATGACGGCATGGTCCGCGCCGTAGATGGCGTATCACTAACTCTTAACGCCGGTGAAACCGTTGCCATCGTGGGCGAATCTGGCTCCGGTAAAACCGTAACTAGCCTTTCAGTAATGGGTCTTCATAAGAAAGGCCAGGCCCAAATCTCGGGATCAATTTCACTGAGCGATCACGGCACCTTCAAAGATGTTGTCTCGCTAAACGATGATGCGATCCGCGATATCCGCGGTCGCGCAGTTGCGATGATCTTCCAAGATCCCATGTCTTCACTCCACCCTTATTACAAGATCGGCAGCCAGCTCGCTGAGGCTTACTTGGTTCACAATCCAGGTAAGAAGAAAGAAGCAATGGCCCGCGCAATCGAGATGCTTGATCTCGTCGGGATTCCAGAACCAGCAAAGCGCGCCGTGGAATTTCCACACCAATTCTCGGGCGGTATGCGCCAGCGCGTAATGATCGCAATGGCCTTGATGAACTCACCACAAATCTTGATCGCCGATGAACCAACCACTGCGCTAGATGTGACTGTGCAAGCCCAGATCTTGGCGCTACTTTCAAAGCTTAAGAAAGAATTTAATATGGGTATCTTGTTGATTACCCACGACCTTGGCGTAGTTGCACAAGTGGCCGATCGCGTAAATGTTATGTATGCCGGGCGCATCGTTGAAGAAGGCCCAGTAGATGACATCTTCTACTCACCACTTGCTCCTTACACACTCGGACTTCTTAAATCAGTGCCACGAGTTTCATCAAAGAACGAACGCCTGAAGGCGATTCCAGGACAGCCTCCTTCACTAATTAACTTGCCGGTTGGTTGCCCATTTGCACCACGTTGTGAGTACAAGCAACATTCATCAGAATCTGGTTGCAACTCAACTAAGCCTGAGCTAATCGGCACCTCGGCAACTCATCGTTCTCGCTGCCATATCCCCGAATCTCTGCGCCATGATTTATTTGCTAAAGAGTTAAAGGAGTTACAGTCATGAGCGATGTAATTCTAAAAGTTGATAATCTTGTAAAGCACTTCCCAACCGGCAAAGGCAAGCGCGGTGAGAAGGAAGTTGTAAAGGCTGTCGATGGCATCTCCTTCGAGTTAAAAGCTGGCGAGACTCTTGGCCTAGTAGGCGAATCCGGTTGTGGCAAGACAACTGCCGGCCGCACAATCTTGAAGTTAACTGAACCTACTTCTGGAAAGTTAATCTTCGAAGATCAAGACATCACAGATTTCAAAGCTAGCAAGATGCGCGCCATCCGCGCCCAGATGCAGATCATCTTCCAAGATCCATATTCTGCGCTAAATCCGCGCCAGACAATCGGCAAGGTTATTTCTGCGCCATTTGAAATCCAGGGAATTACTCCACCGGAAGGCGTTAAGACTGCCGTGCAAAATCTAATGGCGCGCGTTGGTTTAAACCCAGAGCACTACAACCGCTACCCACACGAGTTCTCAGGCGGACAGCGCCAGCGCATCGGTATCGCCCGCGCAATCGCGCTAAAGCCACGTTTTATCGTTGCCGATGAGCCAGTTTCAGCACTCGATGTTTCGATCCAGGCCCAGGTAATTAACTTGTTAGAGGATCTGCAAGAAGAAGAGAAGATCAGCATGGTCTTTATCGCCCACGATTTATCTGTGGTGCAACATATTTCAGACCGCGTAGCAGTTATGTACCTTGGCAAGATGATGGAGATTGCAGCAACTGCTGATCTCTACGATAAGCCGCGCCATCCTTACACAACAGCGCTCTTATCCGCAGTGCCGCTGCCAGATCCACGATCTGAACGCACCCGCGAACGTATTATCTTGACCGGAGATCTACCTAGCCCAATTAATCCACCATCGGGTTGCGTCTTTAATACCCGTTGCTGGAAGGCGCAAGATAAGTGCCGCACCGAAGTGCCACAGTTGGTACAGCTCGGGGCTTCACAAGTGGCCTGCCACTTCCCTGAAAACTAGTTCTTAAATCTGGTTACCAGATCTCGACTCTCTCGCTTTCAGCCAGCCATAACTTGTCGCCTTCGGTTACTTCAAAAGCCTCATAGAAGTCGCTGAGATTGGCAACGATCGCGTTGCAACGGAACTCATATGGAGAGTGCGGATCAGTTGCGATGCGACGACGCAATTCTTCGGCACGCACCTTGCCACGCCATGCTTGCGCCCAAGATAAGAAGAAACGTTGTTCTCCCGTTAAACCATCGATTACAGGCGCTGGAGCGCCCTTGAGAGCCAATTTATAAGCCTTAAAGCCGATTGCAAGGCCGCCCAGGTCTCCAATGTTTTCTCCGACCGTTAGAGCGCCATTTACATGGATATCTGGGGTCTCTTCTGGATAAAGGGCATCGAATTGTTTGATCAACATATTTGCGCGCTTTTCAAACTCGGTGCGATCGGATTGGGTCCACCAATCGATCATGTTTCCATCGCCATCAAATTTAGAACCTTGATCATCAAAGCCATGGCCGATTTCGTGGCCGATAACCGCACCGATTCCGCCGTAATTGGCTGCGATATCGGCTTCCAAATCGAAGAACGGTGGCTGCAAGATGGCGGCCGGAAAGACGATCTCGTTCTGGATCGGGTGGTAATAAGCGTTTACGGTCTGCGGGGTCATCAGCCATTCGGTCTTATCAACTGGCTTGCCGATCTTGGCTAATTCAATATCGCGCGCGAACTTGGTGATTCGGCCAATGTTTCCGAAGAGGCCATCGCGAGTAATTGTTAGCGCCGAATAATCGCGCCACTTGTCGGGATAGCCGATCTTTGGCGTGAACTTTCCTAACTTATCTAAAGCCTTGGC
>JAPLBI010000013.1 GCA_026392815.1 Actinomycetota bacterium | reverse complement strand
TACGAAACTATTTCAGGCATGACCGGTACAGCAATGACCGAAGCATCTGAATTTCAACAGATTTACAGACTCGGCGTGGTCCCAATTCCTACCAACCGCCCAATGCAGCGCATGGATCAGGCGGATCTGGTCTATAAGACTGAACTCGGAAAATTTATGGCGGTTACCCAAGATATCGTCGAGCGTCATCGTAAAGGCCAACCTGTTCTCGTCGGAACAGTTTCAGTTGAAAAATCTGAGGAGCTTTCAGCACTTCTTAAGAAATCAGGAGTTCCTCACGAAGTTCTAAATGCTAAGCATCACGAACGCGAAGCTTCAATCATCGCTCGTGCCGGCGTAAGCGGCGCAGTTACCGTTGCTACAAATATGGCCGGCCGCGGTACAGACATCATGCTCGGCGGTAACCCTTCGTGGGCTTTCACCAGTAGATAACCCTGTTGAATACGAAGTGGCATGGCCTGATGAGATTGCAAAGCAGAAGGCAGCAATTGCTAAAGAGCATGAAGAAGTTGTCGCCCTCGGTGGCCTCTATGTATTAGGAACAGAACGTCATGAGTCTCGTCGTATCGACAACCAGCTGCGTGGTCGTTCTGGTCGCCAGGGCGATCCAGGAGAGTCACGTTTTTATCTCTCACTACAAGATGATTTGATGCGTCGCTTTAATTCAGCGCTAGTTGAGCGATTCTTATCTGCGGCAGGTCTTCCAGATAACGAACCAATCGAATCAAAGATGGTCAGCAATGCCATTCGCTCTGCTCAAACCCAGGTTGAAGCGCAGAACTTCGAGATCCGCAAAAACGTTTTGAAATATGACGATGTCATGAATCGCCAACGTGAAGTAATTTACGGTGAGCGACGCCTAGTACTTGAAGGCGAAGATATTTCGGCGCAAGTACAAACCTTCTTGGCAGATACTTTAATTGCCTATGTAAATGCCGAGACTGCTGAAGGCTACGGCGAAGATTGGGATCTTGATCGCCTCTGGCAAGCGTTAAAGCTGGTCTATCCAATTGGCTTTACCGCAGAAGAGATGATCGCAAAGATTGGCTCACGCGCTGCGCTAGATGTCGATTACTTAGCTGATCAAATCCTTGTAGATGCCACAGCCGCTTATGAAAAGCGCCAGCTCGAGCTAGGTGCAGGTGTCATGAGCGAATTAGAGCGCAAGGTATTGCTTTCAGTTCTAGATCGTAAGTGGCGTGAACACCTTTACGAGATGGATTATCTACAAGAGGGAATCGGGCTGCGCGCAATGGCGCAACGTGATCCTCTTGTTGAGTACCAACGTGAAGGTTACGAACTCTTCTCGGCCATGATGGATGGAATCAAAGAAGAGCTAGCAAGTTTGGTATTTAACGTACAGGTCTCTGTACAAGGCGATGGCTCCGAAGTTGTTGCGGCAGGTATCACTGAGAAACCTGCTGATCTATCTGCGTTGCAATACACAGCAGCTGATGAATCTGGAGTCTCGACAAAGGGTGAAATTTCGCGTAACGCACAATGTCCATGTGGCTCAGGTAAGAAATTTAAACGTTGCCACGGCGCTGCTTAAAGCAGACGCAGTTCCGTACATAACCAACGCTTATCAACGCCTTCAAAGCGGATCACCATCGCGCGTAGTCGATCACCGTATCTAACGGTTATCGTTGATTCGCAAATGCCATCTAAAGGTTGGCTCTGATGGATAGTTCTGATTCGTCCAATCTCTTTCTGGCTTCCCACCTGCTTTAGCAATTGCATATAGATATGGCGATGGCAGCGTGATATCAATTGTGCTGGCTGGCGGCGACCGGCCCAGATTTCTACAACGCTGACAGCAAACTTCATCGTCCAAGTATGTAAATCAGGTAACTCACTTGCTGATGTCGGAACTGGTTCAAACCCTGGTTCATACTCTTCACCAAAGCTGGAAGGAATTAAATAGAGTTTTGCACTTTGCTGGGGGAGCGGCTCAAATTTCTTTTTATTGGCAATCTCGGAAAGTGAGTAAAGATCTAGCTGCGGATGGGTCCATAGCGCTGGATCCTCACAACTAGAAACTAGGCGCAGTTCTCTTCTACCTTCTTTATATTCTCTTTGAGTAGTCATGGCGCAGGGTCGCTCGTGACGCGAGAACCTTCATCAATCTAAAGTGCTGCTTCTTCTCATCCGAAAGTACTACTGTGGATAAGCGAGCCGCCGAAGTGCACAGATCGCATTTAGTACCCGACTATGAATACACAGAAGAAGGCTGCCCAAACTCGATTTATCGTTGCTGTCTCGCTATTTGCCGCAGCTTTAATCTCTGCGCTAGCGCTGACTGCTTTAGGTAACAGAACAGATAGTTATTGGATAGCAAAGAGCGCACTTGCACCGGGTGTTGAAATCTCACGTGACCAGATAACTCTGGTGAAGGTCGCACTGGGCGAGAGCGGATCTAGATATTTTTCAAGTCGCACAATTTTAATAGGCAGCTTTATTACAAGGGCGCAAAGCGCCGGTGATTTAATTTCAATCGATGATGTGAGCGATCTGGCGCCAAGTCAACGCATGCAACAGGTGCCGATTGCAGTTCGCAGTTCTGATTTACCTATCGATATCTCAATTGGTGAGGCGATCAATATCTATTGGGTCCCTGAGTCGTCGATGGGAGGCGTCCAGATTGGTATTCCAGAAGTAGTCGCAAAGAACGCCTACATCCGATCTATTGATAGAAAATCTGCCAATTTCTCATCCGATATCGCCCTAACAATCTCGCTTATAGATTCGCAAATCATCAACTTGCTCGATGCCACAGTTAGTGGGCGCCTGGTAATCGTTCGCTCTTTGGGATAGCCAATGGATCCTTTAGAAGTACCAACGGTAATAACTGCAATCTCGGATCCGGAATTTGAGGGGCTGGTATCACGGGCGTTATTTAGCCAAGGATGGAACGTTATCGCCCGAGTAATGGATTTTTCAGAGCTGCAAAGGGCGGCATCTGTTAACTCAGGAAAGAACCTCCTACTTATATTCTCAACAGATCTACCAGGATCTGGCGCAGTTGAGATAGAAAAGTTGGCAGCTCCCAGAGTTTCACTCTTTGGTTTTGCTGATCAATCTGGAAACGATCGAGGTTTTTCCAACATATTCGCAAGGCCAACTTCTCCCGAAGAGTTGACTCTAATCATCTTAGAAAATATTAGATTCTCCGGAGTTCGCACCCCCATGATCCACACAAGTGCAAAGTGCAGAGCCAAGGTAGTTGCGGTTGGAGGAATCGGGCATACAACAGCAACCACAACGATCGCTATAAATCTGGCGCAAGAAAGCGCCCTGTTAGCTGTGAAAACTCTGCTAATTGATGCCAACTTTCAAGCACCGGCTATCGCAGCGTTATTGGATTTACGTAAGTTATCTAGCGAAACAAGATGGCGTGATGTTTCAGAGAATTTAGCGGCCATGGAGTTGACCCAAGAGATAATCGTAGATTTTGAGCAACGAATTATGGCTGCAGGAGAAACCTTCGACCTGATAGTTATCGATCTCGGCTCAATCGCCTTCTTGGCGAGAGAACTATCCGATAGGCGTTGGAGTTCAGCGGTAAAGATCTGGGCGGTTCGTAACGCTGATCAATTTATATTTACAACTAATTCAACTTTTCTGGCGCAGAAACGATGGGATGAGTTTGTACAAAGTCTTACAAAAATCTCCCTATCCGCCGATATTCACCTGGTGAATACTCATTTATCCAATAAGCGTGCGCCAGAGATAAGCGCTTCAAGGAAGGCGTCACTTAAATCTGCAGTTCTGTGGAACCTTCCTTGGGACCTGCGATCTTGCCAGTTAGCAATCGATGAACGCACAACTCTGGTGCAATCTGCTGAAAGGGGAGCGCTGCGCAAAGAGATTGCCAAGATGGCACAGGCGATAAGCGCGGTTTCTCAGAAGTAAAACAAGCCTTAAATCTCTTATACCCTTAGCGCCATGCGTGGGTATCTTCCAGTAACGGTTGAAGAAATCGCCGCATTCCTAGAATCACAATCTATGGAGTGCGGACCTTTATATGCCCCAACAATTAAGTTTCTAACAGCAAATAGCGAGATGGATGAAGAAGAAGGCGAATTCCTGCTTTCAATGCTCGCAGCCGATGAAGCGCTAGAGATGCGCGCAAATCCAACAAGTGCCGGCTTTATCTTGGCGCTGGAAGTTAGCGATCCTGAAATTACCGAACACGGTGAAAACTTTGTAATTCTTAAAGATCTCGCCAAGTGGGAGAACGTGCAATGCGCTTTCATGGTCTCACCAGATGGTGAAGAGCTAACTTGGTTTGCGACTCAGGAGATTAAGCCAGCGCTCCATGAATGGCTACAGGGGTAGTTTGCGATGCCTAAATTAGAAGAGTTTTTGCGGGATAGAAGCCCGTTAGATGCTAAACAGATTAGGCGCATTCGCGAGTTAACCTCTGACTGGCAACTCCTAGCCGACCTTTCTTTTGCTGATTTGATTCTATGGGTCCCACTTCGCAAAGATTTTAAGACTTGGCCATCTGGATATGTTGCGGTTGCGCATATTCGCCCAACAACGGCTGCCACCGTTTTTAACCAGGATGTAATCGGCGATGAAATCGAATGGGGTGCCCGTCCCAGAATTGATCAGGCGCTATCGGAAGCCGAAATTATTCGCGATGCGCAACCAGAAAAGTTTGGCGAAATATTTATTAAAGAAGAGACAATTCCGGTAATTCTCGGTGATCAGGTAATCGCAGTTATTTCGCGACATCGCAACGCCGAA
>JAPLBI010000147.1 GCA_026392815.1 Actinomycetota bacterium | reverse complement strand
CAAAACCATCTTGGCCTGGCCAGAATTTTACGTAAGTTGCCCCAAGGATTTCTGCTGCAGCGATCGCTTCGCGAACGCGATCCTTAGTTTGCGAACGTAGCTTGGTATCTGGGTTGGTAAATGAACCCTTCACGTATTCGCGCATGTAAATATGTGGAGTTGTCGCACGGCAGATAAGTCCGTTGTCATCAAGCATCTTCTTGATCTCAACTGCGGTGCGCTCTGGAATATCAAATGGCACATTTATATCGAGGTGCTTTAGGCCAGGGACTTTGGCAGCATCTTCAATCATCTGCTGGCTGGTGCGCGTTGGACCGTAACCGTCTCCGGCATAGCGATCAACAAATTGGCCAAAGGCCCAGATGCCTGCTCCGTAAGTTAGTTTTCCCATTTCCGCGCCTTCTCTCTTCGTTGTTGTTGAAATCTTACGAGTTAAAACAGTTGGTGAATAGGGTTTTAGAGGCTTTTCATGCGGGATGCGGCCAAGGCTTTTCGCCATGTTTTAAGGGCTTTTTCGCGCTCTTCATCAGAAAGGCGCGGTGAATATTCATCGTATTTAAGTTCAATTTTTTCGATATCTGAAATGGCGGCAAGGCCTGCACCTAATGCGGCAACCATCGCTGCACCGAAAGCGGAGAGTTCAAGCAATTGTGAAGATTTAATTTTTTTGCCGCTTAGATCAGCGAGCATCTGCATTAGGTATTGATTGCGTGCTCCACCACCATCGGCATAGAGCGAATCTATGTTGATTCCAGATTTAGCAAAATCTTCTAGAACGTCGTTTATTTGTGCGGCAGTTGATCTAAGCGCAGCTGCTGCAAGATCTGCGCGGCTACTGCCTCGGGTAAGCCCTGCGATGATTCCGGATGCTTCACGATCCCACCAAGGCGCACCAAGACCGTTAAAGGCAGGAACTATTTCAACCTGCTGCGTTGATTCGGGTGCAAGTTTGGCTAGTTCATCAGGGGTTGTATCAAGTAGTTGTGCCAACCAAACCAGAGTCGAGCCAGTTGAAAGAATATTTGCCTCTGCGGCTCGAGTTATTTCACTGCCGAGTGCCCAAGCAATTGTTTGTGGATTGGTCTCGGTAAGCCCCATGAGCGAGGTACCGGTGCCGAAAGTTGCTTTGAAGTTACCGGAGATCCAACCTTTATGAGCAAAGAGCGCGGCGTGTGAATCCCCCATGATGCCCGAAAGCGGTACATCGTTTGTTAAGCCGAGCTCATGCATATTTGAGCAGAGGTGTTTCTCATCCGAAGCGCAAACCTTTGGCAAAGTTTTTATCTCTACCTTGAAGAGATCGAGAAGTTCTTGGCTCCACTGACCTGTTTTGATATCTAATAACTGAGTGCGGCTAGCGCTACCTGATTCGATGATGTGGCCGGCGCCTAATTTGAATGCGATCCATGAATCAATAGTTCCGATGCAGATATCCCCGGTGATGTTTTGGTTCTCTAACAACCATTGCGCTTTAAGCGCTGAGAACATGGGATCGAGTTCAAGCCCAGTTATCTCCTTCACGCGGGCAGCGTTTTTCGCTGATTTTTCCGCTAATTCAGAGGCTCTGCGGTCTTGCCAGGTGATCACATTGGTGAGCGCTTTGCCAGTTGTGCGATCCCAAAAGAGAACTGATTCGCGTTGGATACTTAAACCAACTGCTGAAATCTTATGGGCTTTAGTTATTTGAAGTGATGCTGCAACTACCGAGCGCCAGATTTCTTCGGGATCTTGTTCGACCCAACCAGGTTGCGGAAAAGTTGTATCTATCTTTACCTCTGCCTGGGCAAGAACTTCGCCATTTAAATTAATGGCTAGGGCTTTGGTGGAACCACTGCCTTGATCAATAGCCAGAATTATTGGCGAACTATTTTCCATGCTTTAAGAGTTCTCGAGCAGAGGCAACGATTGAATCTGCGGTAAGTCCGTAATGTTCAAGAAGATAGGAAACTGAACCAGTTGGTGCGAAGGTATCTGTGCCAAGTAACTTCATCGCAACAGGATGGTTCTGGACAACAAACTCGGCAATTGCGCCGCCGACTCCGCCGCGAGTTACAGATTCTTCTGCAGTGATAATCGCTTTCGTTTCTTTCGCTGCCAAAAGGATTTCAGTGGTATCAAGTGGTGAAACGGTTGAAAGGTTTATCACGCGAGCAGAAATGCCCTCGCTTTTTAATTGATTTGCTGCGGCAACAGCGCGCGAAACCAAAGTTCCGGTTGCAATAATTGTGATGTCGGTGCCGTCGATGATGCGCATCGCTTTATTAGGGACAAATGCTGGGCTCTGTCCTTGCGATACTGATGGAACTTTAAATCGTCCGATGCGCATAAATACTGGGCCAGTTGTATTTGCCGCCCAGGTAACCGCTTCTTTAGTTTGTGCTTCATCGGCAGGTAGAACAATTGGAAGTGAATCAAGAGCGCGCAGCCAGGCAATATCTTCAATCGAATGGTGCGTTGGTCCGAGTTCGCCGTATGAAACTCCCGGGCTCATGCCGCAGAGCTTTACATTTGTGCGGGTATAGACCACATCAGCTTTGATCTGCTCGAGCGCGCGACCAGTTAAAAACGGGGCTGCGGCGCATACAAATGGTGTAAATCCGGCGTTTGCTAGGCCTGCGGCGACGCCCACCATGTTCTGTTCTGCGATACCGACATCGATTAAACGATCCGGAAATAGATCACGGAACTCGCCTAAGTTGCTAGAACCAACAGAGTCATTGCAGACAACGACGATCTTAGGATTTTCCGTTGCGAGTGAAATTAAAGTCTTAGCAAAGATAATGCGGTTATCGAACTCTTCTAACTTTTCGCTCATTGCTTGCCTACCTGCTCGAGCGCTTGTTCGTATTGTTCAGCCGATGGAACTTTATGGTGCCACTCGGCCTTACCTTCCATAAAGTCAACGCCCTTACCTTTTATGGTCTGCGCGATTATGACTCTTGGTTTGGTCTGTGGGTCGGTGAAAGCTTTGAAAAGTGCATCGTAGTTATGTCCGTCGACTACACAGACTTCCCAACCAAAGGCTTCAAATTTCTTATCTAGCGGATCGAGTTCGTTTGTCTTTGAAGTTGGACTTCCCTGTTGGAAACCGTTGCGATCCACTACTGCAATCAGGTTTGTAAGTTTGCGGTGACCGGCAAACATCGCTGCTTCCCAGTTGCTTCCCTCTTGAAGTTCGCCATCTCCCATAATTACAAAGGAGCGAGATCCATTCTTTGCAAGCTGTGCGCCAATTGCAGTACCAACTGCAATGGGAAAACCGTGTCCTAGTGGGCCAGTATTTGATTCAACGCCCGGAACTTTGTTGCGGTTGGGGTGGCCATTTAACTTACTTAAAGGTTGTGCAAAAGTCTTTAGATCTTCAACTGGAAAGAAGCCGCGGAGCGCCAGTGTTGAGTAAAGAGCAACAGCGGCATGGCCTTTACTTAAAATCAATCGATCGCGGTCGGCTTTATTTGGTTCTTTAGGATCAACTTTAAGAACTGCGCCAAAGAGAGTTGCCAAGATATCGGTGACTGAAAAATCTCCGCCGATGTGGCCCATGCCTGCACCTTTAATTGTGTGCAGAATTTGTAGGCGGATTTCGCGCGCTAAATCAGCAATTTCCCGCGTAGCCATCGACATAGTGTCTCAACCCTACGGCTAATGAGGGCAAGGTCAATACCATTATCAAATAGTTACAAAGTAATTCTTCTTATGTACTCTAAGTCTTATGAATGAGAAGGTTGAAGCCCCAGAAGTAAAGAATGCACGTCCTTACGATGTTGCACCGCCTGCGCAATTTACTGAATTCATGCGAACTGGCTGGGCCCCTTCCGATCTCGAAGGTCTGCAACCACTTGAAGTTGTGACATATGCCTTCACTCGTCGCCAAGTATTGTCAGAGGCTTTTCCAAATATTCGTTTGGTAATTCCTTCTGGTAATCACAAGACTCGTTCTAATGACACTGAATATGTCTATCGCCCACATAGCGCTTTTGCTTATTACAGCGGGGTGCAAGGCGCCGATGCAGTTGCGGATTCAGTTTTAGTATTAGAGCCAAAAGCAGAGGGCGGACATGATGCTTATCTTTACTTGCATCCACGTTCGACTCGCGAAACAGATGCTTTCTACACAGATCGTAAATATGGAGAACTCTGGGTCGGTCGCCATTTCACACTTGAAGAAGCATCCACTGTTTATCAGATCGAAACTCGCAACGTAGATAACGTCGAAGGTTTGCTGCGCTTTAGCAAAGAAACACTTTTGATTCGCGGTGAAGATGCCTTGATGGATAAGTTGATCTCAGTTCATGCTCGTGAGGCTGAGTTCCAGACATTTACATCTGAACAACGTCTTATAAAAGATGAGTATGAGGTTGGGCAATTGCAGGCCGCCGTTGATTCAACCGGTCGTGGTTTCTCAGATGTAATCGCTGCAATGCCTGCAGCTGCTGATCACCCACGCGGTGAACGTATTGTCGAAGGCGCATTCTTTGGTCGTGCCCGCCTTGAGGGTAACGACATTGGCTACACAACTATTGCTGCTGCTGGTTCGCATGCCTGCGTGCTGCACTGGATTCGCAACGATGGTGCGGTTCGCAACGGCGAACTCTTGTTGCTCGATGCAGGCGTGGAAATGGATTCGTATTACACCGCAGATATCACGCGCACCTTGCCGGTAAATGGAAAGTTCACACCCGCACAGCGCGCTCTTTATATGTTGGTTTACGAGGCACAGCTTGCGGGTTTTGCTGCAGTTAAGCCAGGAGTTAAATTCTTAGAGATCAACCGCGCTGCACAACGAGTTCTTGCTCAAGGTTTAGCAGATATGGGCGTGCTTACCGTTAGCGCAGAAGAATCAATGAAGCCAGAAGTTGGTCTGCACCGTCGTTGGACCTTGCACGGGGTAAGCCATCACTTAGGTCTTGATGTCCACGATTGCGAACATGCTCGTCAAGATATGTATCGCGATGGCGTGCTGCGCATTGGTATCCGTATGGAGGACGATGTCATTGTTACTGCCGATGGTTGCCGCAATTTAAGTGAAGATATCCCGCGCCACCCTGATGCAATCGAAGCATGGATGGCTTCAATTCTCGGTTAATTAACCAGCTATCTGTAAACCGAGGTAAGCGGCAGCTAGACCAAAGCCGAGTGACATAACCAAGTTGATGATTATCTCGCGATAGCGCTTTAACTCAAAGCCTAGGTAGATATCGAGCATAAACGTTGACCAGGTTGTAAATGCTCCTGCAAAGCCAACGGCCAATAAATCGTAAATGGTTTCAGATTTTGTAAAAGTTAATCCAATTACAAATGAGCCGATGACATTTACGAGAAAGATTCCATAGGGCTTGCTGGTGTAGCGGCGAATGTATTGATCAATCGCAAAGCGCGCGGGTGCGCCAACTGCGGCGCCAAGAATCACATATAAAGTATTCATCCACGTACCGGAATCAACTTGCGGCTAACTGGCAGAACTAAAAGGACGATTAGCAGGCTTAAAACGATATTTTCAATTAAGAATAGAAATCCACCAGAAATTGGTTCTACAACTTGTACGGTAACTGCAGAGAATGTTGTCATTCCTGCGCAGAATCCCGGCAACAATAAATGTCTAAGTTCGGTAACACCTCGACGCTCCATTAAAACCAAGAGCGCGCTAGCGAGTGCTACACCTAGCAAATTTGCAGCAAGGGTTCCGTTGCGATCATCGGGAATAACAATCGAAAGGCCAAAGCGAACTAGGGTTCCTGCTACGCCGCCAATCGCGACAAGCAGCAGGGATTTCATATTTAGTTGCGCTTTTCTCTCTTTAGCAATCCTGCGAACATGCGAGCTGGATCGTATTTAATATCTACAACGCGTTCCTTCATAGGAATGATGGCGTTATCGGTGATCTTGATGTGCTCTGGGCAGACTTCAGTACAGCACTTGGTGATGTTACACATTCCAAGGCCGTGCTCTTCTTGCGCAGTGCGCTTGCGGTTCTTCAACATATCAAGAGGGTGCATATCAAGCTCTGCGATGCGGATAAAGAATCGTGGGCCAGCAAATGACTTCTTATTCTCTTCATGATCGCGAACTACGTGACAAACATCTTGGCAGAGGAAACATTCGATGCATTTACGGAACTCTTGTGAACGCTCAACATCTACTTGTTCCATGCGTGCTTCACCAGGCTTTAGATCAGGAGGTGGCGCATACGCCGGGATCTCCATCGCCTTTTTATAGTTAAAGGAGACATCGGTTACGAGGTCTTTTATAACTGGGAATGCGCGAAGTGGAGTAACGGTAATTGTTTCGTCTTCACCGTAAGCAGCAACTTGTGTCATACATGCAAGGCGTGGCTTGCCGTTAATCTCCATAGAACAAGATCCGCACTTGCCAGCCTTACAGTTCCAGCGCACAGCGAGATCGCCCATTTGGGTCGCCTGTACGCGGTGAATTACATCGAGGACTACTTCGCCTTCGTTGGCTTCAACCTGAACATCTTGAAGTCCACCGTTAGTTGAGTCTCCTCGCCAGATGCGAAGATTTATTTTGCGCGCCATTAGTTGGAACCGCCTTTCGCAATTTCTTCCGGTGTCATGTACTTCTTAAGTTCATCGACTTCAAAGAGGTCGAAGAGTTCCTTTGGCATAAATGGCAGTTCCTGTTTGCGAACCGTTACTTGTGTGCCATCGAATGATGAGATGTGGTTGTGCTGACGCCACGCTGAATCCATTCCTGGGAAGTCATCGCGTGTGTGACCACCGCGAGATTCTTCGCGGCTGATTGCAGACTTTGCAGTGCTCTCAGCAACTAACAACATATTGTCGAGGTCGAATGCCAAGTGAAATCCTGGGTTGAACTTGCGTCCACCAGCAACCGCCACATTTGCACTGCGCTTTCTAATTTCAGAAATCTTTTCGATCGCATCCTTTAGTTCGGCGCCGGTACGGATAATTCCGACCAAGTTATGTGTAACTTCTTGAAGTTCTGCGTGGAGTGAATAGGAATTCTCTCCGCCGCTACGTGCAAATGGCGCTTCGATACGCGCAGCTGCTGCTGCAACAGTTGCATCCGATACAGGTGCGGCAGTTGTCTGCTTAACGTAGGCAGCTGCTCCCATTCCCGCGCGACGACCAAAGACGAGAAGATCTGAAAGTGAATTACCGCCAAGGCGGTTTGAACCGTGCATTCCACCAGCAACTTCGCCTGCGGCATAGAGCCCTGGAACGCCGACTGCTGCTGCAGTATCTGGCTCAACTTCCACGCCACCCATTACGTAGTGACAGGTTGGGCCGACTTCCATTGCTTCTTTTGTAATGTCCACGCCAGCTAGTTCGTAGAACTGGTGCCACATAGATGGCAGGCGCTTCTTAATTACTTCAGCAGATAAACGCTTTGAGACATCTAGGAATACGCCACCGTGTTCGGTACCGCGGCCTGCTTTTACTTCAGAGTTAATTGCGCGCGCAACTTCATCGCGAGGCAGTAGCTCTGGTGGGCGGCGGTTATTGTCTTGATCGACTTCATCGCGAGGCAGTAGCTCTGGTGGGCGGCGGTTATTGTCTTGATCGACGTACCAACGATCGGCTTCTTCTTCATTGTCGGCGTACTTATCTTTAAATACATCTGGGATGTACTTAAACATAAAGCGCTCACCCTTGTTGTTGGTAAGGATTCCGCCTTCACCGCGAACAGACTCAGTTACAAGAATTCCGCGAACAGATGGTGGCCAAACCATTCCAGTTGGGTGGAATTGCAAGAACTCCATATCAACCAAGTTTGCTCCGGCCTTCAAAGCAAGGGCATGGCCATCGCCAGTGCCTTCCCAAGAGTTAGAGGTAATTTTGAAAGTCTTTCCGACGCCACCTGTTGCAATGATTACGGCAGGTGCTTCGAATAGAACTTCAGATCCTGATTCGCGCCAGTAACCATATGCGCCAGCGATCTTGCCGTTCTCTTTAAGAATTTCAG
>JAPLBI010000201.1:10497-12888 GCA_026392815.1 Actinomycetota bacterium | reverse complement strand
CCTGACGTACTTGGCCTGTAACAACATCGCCCTTGCGAAGCCCGTACTTGCGTACTTGCTGCTGTGAAACGTAAACATCGTTTGGACCAGGTAGGTAGCCACCAGTGCGGATAAATGAATAGTTATCCATGATGTCGACGAGGCCGCCAACAGGAACTAGAACATCATCTTCGCCAATTACAGGCTCGCGCTCTTCGCGTTGTCCACGATCGCGGTTGCGGTCACGTCCACGGTTGCGATCACGGCCACGACCGCGGTCGCGTCCACCAAAGCCACGGTCGTTATCGCGTGGCCCATTATCAATTACCTCTGAGTCATCGCCATCAACGCCATCTGAATCGTTAGCTGAGTTCGATGAGTTATTCGCGTTATCGCGGTTGGAATTCTTCTTTGCATTGCGCGCTTCGCGGCGAGCTTCGCGTTCAGCCTTTGCGGCTTCGCGGTTTGCTGCCTGTAGGTCGCCGATTGCGGTTACGAGCGCATCTTTCTTAAGTTTTGCAGCGCCATCGATACCGAGCTGTGCAGCAACTTCTTTTAACTTTGGAAGACTCATCGCGGCAAGCTCTGGTGAATTTGAGCGTACTGGCGTTACTTCCTGATCTTGATCTGTCATCTCTATCTTTTCATTTGGGGCTTCGATTACGAGTTTGAGTTCGTAACAGCAAAAAGCCTGGTGATTTGGATTTATTACCTGCCGACTTTCACCGTAACTTCCGGCACTAGCAAGTGGGTTAACTATAGCACCATACGGCTACGAGCGGCAAAACTCTCTTGGCTTAGAGGATCGTCGCTCCAGAGCGAGAAATCCCTAGCGATTTCGCCTCAAATTTAGAACCTGCAGCTCTGCTTAATTCAGCAACATCTGCCTCGGTGCCAGTGTGTAAGGCAAGGACAGTTGGGCCTGCGCCAGAGATAAATGCCGCAACTCCTGCAGCGCGTAACTTAGTTAACAAGGCAAATGATGCTGGCATCGCTTCTGCACGATATGACTGATGCAGAAAATCTTCAGTCGCGCGATAGAGCAGATCTGGACGCAAAGTGAGGGCATGTACCAAGAGCGCAGAGTTTGCAGAATTTCGCGCCGCATCACGATGTGGAATTGTCTCAGGCAGCATCTTGCGCGCCTTTGAAGTTGCAACGGCAGTTGCAGGAATAAATGCAATCGCACGTATGCGAGTATCAACGCTTAAAGAAATCGCTTGGGCAACTTCTTTCCCGTGTTGCTCTTCCTTCCAAGCCACAACCGCGTTTCCATAAAGCGCAGCCGCGACGTTATCGGGATGGCCTTCCATCTCTGTTGCGATCTGCAATAACTTCTCATCGCTCATCTTGTCTGAGCCAGTTAGTACAAGTGCGCGGGCAAGAGAAAGTCCACCAACGATTGCACTTGCTGAAGAACCAAGTCCGCGACCATGTGGAATTACATTTAGTGCGCGAACGGCAACGCCCTTTGGCTTTCCACCTAGAAAATCAAATCCTTTATACATCGCCTTAACAAGTAAGTTCTTATCTGTGCGCGGAACATCATCGGCGCCTTCACCGGTTACATCGATATCAAGTCCGGCATCATCGAGAATTTGTGCGACGTAGCGATCGTGCATACCTAGGGCTAAACCAAATGAATCAAATCCTGGACCCAGGTTGGCGCTACTTGCAGGAACCTGTACCTGAATTGGATTGGCTTTAAAAGTTGGTTTAGCCATGGCTTTACTTAAGTCCTAACGCCTTTGCAGCGGCGATGGCATTTACTTTTACAATTTTTGGCTTGGCAAACTTCTCAAGCGCCCAAGAAATATCTTTAAGTCCGTGGCCTGTAACAGTGATTACGATCTTCTTGCCCTTAGGTAATTTGCCAGCCTTCTTATATTTAATTAAGCCGGCGATACCGGCAGCTGATGAAGGCTCAACAAATACGCCTTCTTTTCCAGCAACTAGTGCATAAGCAGCCAAGATCTCTTTATCTGTAACTGAATCGATTACGCCGCCTGATTTATCGCGCGCTTCGATGGCTTGATCCCAAGATGCTGGATTACCAATGCGAATCGCTGTTGCAATTGTTTCGGGCTTAAGAACTGGCTTTCCTTTAACAAGAGGAGCAGAACCAGCAGCTTGAAAGCCATACATCTGAGGCAAGGAATTTGAGATTCCATCTTTACGGTATTCGTTATAGCCCTTCCAGTAAGCAGTGATATTTCCTGCATTACCAACGGGAAGTGCGTGGATATCTGGGGCGTAACCCAACATATCGATAACTTCAAAGGCGGCAGTTTTTTGACCTTCAATACGATATGGATTTACTGAGTTAACAAGTGCAACTGGATAGTTATCAGAGAGATCGCGCGCCAGAGTTAAGCAATCATCGAAGTTGCCATCTACCTGCAAAATTTGTGC
>JAPLBI010000201.1:0-10449 GCA_026392815.1 Actinomycetota bacterium | reverse complement strand
TCCAGTTGATGCGCAGATAACCGCTTTAGCGCCATCTTCGGCAGCCTTTGAGATCGCCATTGTCATTCCGCGATCTTTAAATGAACCAGTTGGGTTGATGCCTTCGTACTTCAACCAGACATCGTTGCCGAGAAGTTCAGATAAATAGCAAGCGTAGATAAGCGGTGTGCCACCTTCGCGCAGTGAGACAACCGGAGTCTTTGCAGAAACTGGCAAGCGATCGCGGTATTCCTCGATTACTCCACGCCATTGATGCGCGCCAGATTTCTTCGATTTGAAAAGACTCATGCGTTCATCGCTCCTTCTACGCGGATAACACTTGAAATATTTTGAACAGCATCCATCTTCTTCAAAGACTCAACTGTTGCCTTAAGTTCGCCTTCAGTAGCTAAGTGGGTAACGATTGTGACTTCAGCATCGTCATTACGTCCTGCTTGGTTAACTGTCTGAATCGATACGCCGTGGTTAGCAAAAGTTGTAGCAATTGCCGCCAAAACACCTGCTTTATCTGCAACTTCTAGGCGGATTAAAAACTTAGTTTTAGTTGATTCGATAGGTGCGATATCGCGGTCTGCATAATCTGTTTCGCGCTGGCCAACTGAGTTAAGTGCGATGTGGCGAGCAACTGCAACCACATCTCCCAAAATTGCTGATGCTGTTGGTGCGCCACCTGCGCCACGACCGTAGAACATCAACGATCCTGCAGATTCTGCTTCGACAAATACTGCGTTGTAAGCATCGCGCACTGAAGCCAATGGATGGCTCTTATGCAACATAACCGGGTGAACACGAACAGAAATCTCATCAGCTGGTGTTAATTCGGAAATCGCCAACAACTTGATGACATGATCCATTGATTTTGCCACTTTTACATCTTCCAGAGTTATCTTAGAAATTCCTTCACGATAAACATCGTCAACAGTTACGCGAGTGTGGAATGCCAGCCCCGACAAGATCGCCGCCTTTGCAGCAGCATCAAAACCTTCAACATCTGCAGTTGGATCCGCTTCGGCATAACCAAGTGCTTGCGCTTCTTTCAAAACATCAGCGAATTCGCGGTCATCTTCATGCATCTTGGTCAAGATGTAATTTGTTGTTCCGTTTACGATTCCCATTAAACGAGTTACGAAATCGCCAGCAAGTGAGTCACGCATTGGGCGAATAATTGGAATCGCACCAGCAACTGATGCTTCGTAGTAAATATCTTCGCCCTTGGCATAGGCAGCGGTAAACATTTCAGCGCCATGGCTCGCAAGAAGCGCTTTGTTGGCTGTAACAACAGATTTACGATTTTCGATCGCAGTCATGATTAATTCGCGCGCAGGTTCGATTCCACCCATTACTTCAATGATTAGATCAATCTCGGGATCGTTAACGATCGAGAATGGATCTGTTGTAAAGAGGCTTGGGTTGATACCTTCGTAAGGCTTAATTGTGCGAACTGCGATGCGCGAGAGCTCCATCTTTACACCGGCGCGAGTGGACAACTCGGCGGTATCGGCTAGCAACAAGCGCGCGACAGAACTTCCGACCACGCCACATCCGAGCATGCCGATACGTACTGGTTTATCTGCTGGGCTCATCTGCCTATTCTTTCACATCAAGTGCGAGCAGATCTTCCTCATTTTCACGGCGGACAATTACGCGGGCTTTTCCATCTTTTACTGCAACTACAGGTGGGCGCGGCACATGGTTGTAATTGCTAGCCATGCTGCGGCCATATGCGCCGGTGGCTGGAATAGCTATCAAGTCACCGGGTGCGATATCGCTTGGCAAATTAATTTCGCGGATAACGATGTCGCCGGTTTCGCAATGCTTTCCAACAACGCGTGAATTAACTGCAGATGCAGCTGAAGCGCGATGGGCAATTACTGCATGATATTCAGCGTCATAAAGTGACGGACGAATATTGTCGCTCATTCCGCCATCAACAGAAATGTAGCGACGAACCTTGCCATCTTCTAGAACCACATCTTTAGTTGTGCCAACTTCATACAAAGTAAATGTCGTTGGGCCAACAATGGCGCGACCTGGTTCGATAGAGATAATTGGAATACTCAATTTATGTTTTTCACATGATGCTGTAACCGCACTGCGCAGCGCTGGCATTACCTCACCAGGTTCTAGAGTTTCATCGCCTGGCAAATATGCAATTCCGTATCCGCCACCGAGATCTAGTTCAGGAAGTTCTTTGCCGTAAACATCGCGGTACTTTGCTAGCAACGAGATCAAACGATCTGCGGCAAGTTGGAAGGAGTCTGTACCGAAGATTTGTGAACCGATATGAGAATGAAAACCGCGGAGTTCAAGTTCTGGGTGGCTTAAGACTTTTTCAACCGCCGCCCAAGCAGCGCCGCTGGCGATAGAGAAACCAAACTTCACATCTTCATGGGCAGTTGAAATTGATTCGTGGGTGTGTGCCTGAATACCTGGAGTAAGACGCAACATGACGCCTTGTACTTTCTTATGGCTACGGGCAACGGTAGCTACGCGATCAATTTCATGGATTGAATCCATAACAATTGTCTTAACGCCCACGCTTACTGCGCGATCTATCTCTGAAACCGATTTATTGTTTCCATGTACTTCAATCTTCTGTGGATCGATTCCACCAGCGAGTGCAACCGCTAGTTCGCCTCCTGTGCAGACATCGATGCCGATTCCGCACTCCTTAACCCAAGTCGCGACAGCAGTTGAGATAAAGGCCTTTGCTGCGTAATAAACAACGCCTGCGTGCGAACCAAACTCATCGCGTAGGGCGTTATTCCAAGCCATTGCGCGAGTGCGAAAATCATCTTCATCAATAAAGAATGCTGGCGTTCCAAATTCTTGCGCCAACTTTGTTGCAGGGATGCCCGATAGGTGAAGTTCACCATTTGTGAAAGAAATATTCTTCGACCACATAGCTACATCCGCTCCGGCGCGCTCACGCCAAGTAAGAGAAGACCATTCTTCAGTACTTGCAGAGTTGCCGCACATAAATTAAGTCGGGCGCTATGTAGCGCAGTTGCTGGCTCATCCCCCATCGGCAAGACACGGCAATCGGCGTAGAAGCCGTGATAAACGCCAGCAAGTTCTTCTAGGTATCGCGCGATGCGATGTGGTTCGCGGAGTTCGGCAGCACCTGCCACGATTCGTGGGAATTCGGCGAGCGACCCAAGAAGTTCGTTCTCGCGATCATGGGAAAGTTGTGCGGGATCAAAGTTATCTAAACCGCTTGCGATATTTAACTCGGCAGCGTTGCGCAGAACAGCAGCAATACGCGCGTGGGCATACTGCACGTAATAAACCGGATTTTCATTGGTGTTGCGCTTCAAGATATCGAGATCCATAACCATCGGAGTATCAACTGGATAGCGAATCAAGGTGTAACGAGCTGCATCAACGCCAACTTTTTCAACAAGTTCTTCCAGAGTAATAATTGTTCCTGCGCGCTTGGAAAGTTTTACTTCCTCTCCGCCTTCCATGATTTTTACCAACTGACCGATCAGGACATCGATGTTGTATTCAGGGTTATCGCCAGCGCATGCTGCAGTTGCCTTAAGGCGGTGGATATAGCCGTGGTGGTCTGCGCCCAGCATGTAGATACAGATATCGAAACCGCGTTCGCGCTTATTGATGTAATAAGCAGTATCTGATGAGAAGTAAGTTAAATCGCCATTGGCCTTTAGAAGTACCCGATCTTTGTCATCACCAAAGTCAGTGGTACGTAACCAGGTTGCACCGTCTAATTCAAAGACATGTCCTTGGGCGCGTAATTTATCTAAACCATGTTCGACGCTTCCGCCATCGTGAAGACTACGTTCTGAGAACCAGACATCGAAATGAGTGTTAAAGGTAGCTAGAACTCGTTGCTGATCTTTAAGTTGCAACTTGTAGGCAGCTTCGCGGAATGCAACAAAGCGTGGTTCGCCCTCTAATTTAATTATCTCTGGGTTCTCAGCCAGAACTTCCTTAGCTAAATCTGCGATGTATTCACCTTGGTAACCATCTTCAGGAATTGGTTGGCCAAGAGCTGCAGCTTGCACAGATTGTCCGAAGAGATCCATCTGGTTTCCGCGGTCATTTATATAAAATTCACGAACTACTTCTGCTCCAGCAGCGCTTAGAACGCGACCAAGTGCATCTCCAACTGCTGCCCAGCGTGTGTGTCCTAAATGCAGTGGGCCCGTTGGATTGGCAGAGATAAATTCCAGGTTGATCTTTACGCCCGCAAGCGCGCTGCCTTTTCCATAACTTTCTTGAGCGCTCAAAATTGTGCGCACTAAATAGCGCTCAAAATTGTGCGCACTAAATCTGCTTGGCTGGCGCGATTTAATTTGATGTTGATAAAGCCAGGACCTGCAATATCAACGGATGAAACCTCAGGAAGTTTCTCTAAATCTTTCTTAAGTAACTCTGCGACTTCGCGCGGGTTCTTTCCGGCAGGTTTTGCCAGTTGCAGCGCGATAGAAGATGCGTAATCACCATGGTCGCGATTCTTTGGTCGCTCCAAAGGGATATTGGCAGGAACAGTTCCGATCAAATCTCCGCGCTCAATGGCGTGCGAGATCGCCGCCTGAATTTGGGCAGCTAGTAGATCCGAATGTGAACTCACAGGGCAAGGTTACCCTGCGCAGCGATTTACTTTCCGAACCCCATTAGGTGCTCAAGAGCGAGCTGATTAAGGGCTTCGTACTGATAACCACGTGCGCCGGCTACTTCAACATCGAATGAATCTTTAGAAAGATCCTTCCAACTTTCGCCTGCGCCCATAGTGTTTTCAGTAAGCCCTGGAATATTGGAATCTTTCTGTGCCGCGATAACGCGAGGATCGTTGCGATAGGCAGTAGCGCGATCTTTCAGCGCTAAATATGTCCGCATATTTGCTGTCGCAGAATCCCAAACGCCCTTGTCATCTTCGGTGCGACCTGGCTTGTAATCAAAGTGCTTTGGACCGTCGTACTTGTAGCGTTCAAGTAGTTCAACAAGGAAGAACGCTGACTTTAGATCGCCATGGCCAAAGACCAAATCTTGATCGAACTTTGGACCGTGCTGACCATTTAGATCGATGTGGAATAACTTCTTCTGCCAGAGCGCTTGAGCGATTCCGTGAACGAAGTTAAGTCCGGCCATTTGTTCGTGGCCAACTTCTGGGTTAAGTCCAACGAGTTCTGGGTGATCAAGAGTGTAGATAAATGCAAGTGCGTGGCCAATTGTTGGCAAGAAGATATCGCCGCGTGGTTCATTTGGCTTTGGTTCGATTGCAAATTTAATCTTGTAACCATTATCTAGAACATATTGGCTAAGCACGTTAAATGCTTCGCGCATGCGCTCATGTGCAACATAGGCATCCTTTGCTGCATCTGATTCAGCGCCTTCGCGTCCGCCCCAGCAAACATAAGTATGCGCACCAAGTTCGACGGCGAGTTCGATATTGCGCATCGCTTTACGAAGTGCGTAACGACGAATATCGCGATCATTACTTGTAAATGCGCCATCTTTAAATACTGGATGTGAGAAGAGGTTGGTTGTTGCCATAGGAACTTGCATTCCAGTTTCAGCAAGCGCCTTCTTAAAGCGATCGATATGTCCACGGCGAGATGCATCATCGCTACCGAATGGAATCAAATCATCATCATGGAATGTAACGCCGTATGCGCCACGTGCTGCGAGTTCATTAACTGTGCGAACCGGGTCGAGTGCTCCACGAGTGGCATCACCGAATGGATCGCGCGCTTGCCAGCCGACGGTCCAGAGTCCGAAGGTGAACTTATCTGCTGGGGTTGGAGTCAATGACATGTAACTTCCTCACTTCTTCGCTGCATGAGCGCGCTGTACGGGCGAAAACCCGAAATTTTGTATAAGGCGAACTTACCTCTAACCTATGTTCCAGTACATGAGTTTTTTGTAACATTCTCATGACGCTCCAGCGGGAGTGGTGAAATGGCAGACACGCAAGTCTTAGGAACTTGTGCTCCGGCGTGCGGGTTCAAGTCCCGCCTCCCGCACCAGAATTATGTATAGGGTTTGTTTTCATAATGGCTAAACAATCTCCAGCAAAGATAAAGAAGCTGCGCGGCGAAGCTATGCGCGCAGCCGCCCAACGCAAGGCTGAAAAAGCGCAGAACCGATCTGCTGGAAATAACAGTGAAGTTGATTTAGATGCCTACGCCGCAGTTGATGGCGCATGGCGCGAACTTGGGTTAGCCGCCCCAGCCCGCAGAGCTTTAATTGATGAAGGGCTTTACAAGGTAAGTGATCTAAGAAAGTACTCGCTTGATGCGATTAAAGATTTACATGGCATGGGGCCGAATGCGATTCGGATATTGATTACCGCGATGAAGAAGAGCGATATCTCGTTCCGTAAATAAAGTGAAAAGATAAGGGCTAGTTAGTGATTGCCCAAGCAACTAGGACTCCACCAATTACTGCGAGTGCGACCATAACCTCGCGCTTCGCCAGGAATCCATGTGCGCCCTTTATAAAGGTTAGTGAAAGCGCGATAAATCCCGGAATAAATACCGCTGCGCTATTTACCAAAACTCCATCTTTACCTGTCTGATAACGCAAATTGATCAACCCGATAGCGAAGAGTAGATAGCTCGCCATTCGGTAATTATTTAGCGCGTACTTTGAGATGGGTGAATTTGTCATGTATCTATCCTACAAATATTAAAGGGGCGCCGGTTTCCCGACGCCCCTCTAATTTTAACTATTTACTGAACGATTAGTGATCGTCCTTCATGCCTTCTGCGTGTGACTTCATGCGAGCGATCTTCAAGATTGTTAGACCGAATACGCACTTAGCTAGAACGTCAGCGATTGTGTAACCAACCTGTACGCCAACGAACTGATCAGCAGATGCCATACCTTCGCCCATACCAAGGATGTATGAAACTGGGTATACGCCCCATGTCGCGATGAGAAGGAGACGCAAGCGACCGATGGTTGCTGCAACGCCTTCTGGCTGGCGATCAAGTGACTTACCAAGCTCTACGAACAAGACATAGAGGATGTAGAGGAATGGAAGTGTTGAAAGAACACCGTAAAGGATCTGTGTGTTCTGGTCGTTTGAGATTTCACCTGGGTAGCCAAGTGCGATCATCGCAGCTGATGCTGGAACCAAACGCATGATGAGTGACTTTGAAACTTCCTTTGCAAGTGCAAGCACTGCAATTACTTCAACAAGAAGTAGAGGAACAGTTAGTAGCCAGTCAACATAACGGTATGCCTCATTGAATGCACCCTGGTCTCCAGAAACCTTAACTGCCATTCCTGTAGATGATTCTGAGAATGAGTTAAAGATTCTCCAGTAGTGGTAGCCAGCAATGAATGTAACCATTGATGACATAACGAGAGCATTGCGGTACTTAGGCAGTACGCGAGCCTGTGAAACAAGGGTATAAATTGTGCAAGCAAGCATTGAAACTAGTCCGAACGAGAATACGTTGTAGACCAGGTTCCACTGATTTGCGGTTAGGTTAATCATGTAAATAAGCCTCCGTGGGGTGCTTAATACTTCAAGGACCATTCGGCCCTAGAAGCCAGTGCTAAATCGATGAAGTCCTCGAGGAACCACATCCACTCACTCTGGTAGGTAATAGTGTGAACCTGCTGCGAGCGATTTGCATCAATACTCGGCGGTATTTTTCAAATTTTTTCTAGAAAATTCGGAAAATCGCGCTCAATTTGGACCATAACTGGGCAATCACCCGAGTAACTACTCCCCAGCCCCCTCCCAGTTAGTCTTGCCAGATGCGCCGCGAGCTACAAGACCTTCACTCCCATCCGGGCTTTACCGCCTTGGCCGCTTCGCGTTTTATATCAAATGTGGGAAATGGCATCTCGCCAGTTGCTCTGGCCTTTGGGGTCTTAGCCCTGCCGGGTGCGACAGCAAAAGATCTAAGCATCGTTATGGCCGCGCGCATGTTTCCAATGATCGCCCTGATGTTATTTGGCGGAGTAGTTGGAGATCGATTTAAACGTAACCGAATTGTCGGTGGGGCCGATGTTATTGGAAGCGCCTTTGCAGCAATTAGCGCTATCTCTTTAATTGTTAACAGCTCCAGTGTTTTACTTTTAGCGTTAATGGGCGCGCTCTTTGGAATTTTAAATGCGCTCTGGTGGCCAGCGATGTCAGGTGTTCTTCCAGAAGTTTTACCGAGAGAGAAATTGCAGCACGGCAATGCAGTAATCGCGCTAACCACAAATATTGGTTACGTGGCTGGTGCGCTCTTAGGTGGAATTTTAGTTACCGCATTTGGATCTGGTTGGGCGCTCTTGGTAGATGCCATCTCTTTCTTTATCGCCGGAATTATTGTTTGGAATCTTGATCTGCCAACGATCGTGCGTGAAAACACCAACACCGTCTTCCAAGATCTCAAATCAGGATGGCGCGAATTTATATCCCGCTCTTGGGTCGTAACTGTTGTAGTTGCTTTTGCAGTAATTAACTTGGCCTACGAATCTTTATTGCAAATTCTGGGACCTCTGAACTTCTCGAAGTTCGATAACGGTCCGCAATTCTGGTCATTTAACCTCGCGGCGCTCACAACTGGAATGCTGATTGGGAGCGTGATTTCGCTAAAAGTTCACTTCGGGCGCCCTCTGCTCTTTGCTATGTTGATAATTTCAGCGACATCTATCTGGGATTTCTCTCTTGCGCTGAGTGCGCCACTTTGGATCTCGCTAATTTGCGCATTTCTTGCTGGCATAGCAATCGATATCTTTATGGTTGTTTGGAATACATCGCTGCAATCTCATATTCCTGAAGAGTCTTACTCGCGCGTTGTGGCATACGACGCTTTCGGCTCCTTTGGTTTATCACCCCTGGGAATCGCAGCTGCTGGACCACTCGCGGAACTATTTGGAGTAAGCGCAATGCTCTATGTAACTGGAGCGCTAGCTTTGTTGGCTGCCCTTGTCTCGCTCTCCGTTAAATCGGTGCGTGACCTAAAACTCGTCCGCAAAGCGTAGTGTTGATGCATGGGTAAAGAAGCGAGCGAGCGCGAGAAGCTAGCGGCAGTACCCCCGCCAAAGTTGCGTGGCTGGTTTCATTTAGCGGCAACTCCTATAGTAATTATTGCGTCACTAGTTTTATTTATTTTAAGTAAGAACTCACTTAAATTTGCCGTTGCACTGTATTCGATCACTGCGATCATGCTCTTTAGCGTTTCCGCGATTTATCATCGCGTTCCTTGGTCACCTGCCAAGAAAAAGATTTGGCGACGTTGGGATCATGCCAATATCAATTTGTTGATCGCCGGTTCTTACACGCCCTTTGCAGTAACGCTTCTTCACGGAAACGATCAAATAATCTTGCTCAGCGTTGTCTGGATCGGCGCGCTATTGGGCGTTGCGCTTCGCATCTTCTGGGTTGGCGCGCCCCGTTGGTTATATGTTGCCAACTATCTGCTCCTGGGCTGGGTTGCCATCATCTATACGCCGCAGCTTTATAAAGAAGGTGGCCTCTGGGTTCTGCTTCCCATAATCATTGGCGGATTGCTCTATTCAATTGGAGCGATCTTCTATGCGCTAAAGCGCCCGGGGCGAACCGCAAAATACTTTGGTTTCCACGAGCTTTTCCATATTTTCGTGCTTGCCGCATGGGTCTCGCAGTACCTCGCCGTCTCCTTCGCGATATACCGCGACTAAATCACCCCACTTTTAAACTTTCCACCCTTTGCCCTAATCTAGGCACATGGCTGAGAAAAACTCGTTCCTTAATTGGGTTGGATTTAAAGAGAGCGAAAGCGCTGCTCCAAGTTCGGTAGAGCGCATCCGCGAACTCGAATCACAACTCAACGACCTTCGCTCACGTCGCGATATCACTTCCTTAAGCAAGGAAGAGTTTGAAATTCTCGCAACCGAAACTGCGATGTCGATGATCAAGTCAGCGCAAGCTCGCGAATCAAAAGCTTATGCATCTTCAGAGCGCGTTGTTCTTGAAGCAACTCGCCAGGCAAAAGATGCCATCGAAGGCGCCGAAACTAAAGCGCGCACAATTTTATCTGGCGCTGAAGCTCGCGGACGTAAGTACATCACTGCGGCAGAAGCAGAAGCGGCAGAAAGACTTTCTTCCGTCGAACGTGAAGCGCAAGGAATCTTTGACGAGAAGCGTCGTGAAGCAGCAGCGCTTGCTCAAGCAGCGCGTCGCGAAGGTGAGCGCATCATCGTTGCAGCAACTGGCGAAGTCGCTGAATATCGCCAATGGTTAAGTGGCGTTATCGCCGAAGCAGAGCGGCTCTACAAAATTCAGACCCAATCTTTAGATTCAGCCGAACAAGCGATCGCACAGAGCCGTACTCGCTTAGATTCAGCATTTGAACGACTTGCCAATCTTCACAAGAGCGTAAATGAAAACTTAAATGCAGATAACTCGGTAATTGATACTGGTCCAAAGAAGGTAATCAGCCAGCGAACTAAACCGGCTCTTGCTGCACCGGCTAAGAAGTCTGCACCTAAAAA
>JAPLBI010000128.1 GCA_026392815.1 Actinomycetota bacterium | reverse complement strand
GTTCGTCGCAAAGTATTACCTAGCGGTCTGCGTATCGTCACGGAAGAAGTTCCGTCGGTACGCAGCGCCGCGATTGGTATCTGGGTAAATGTTGGTTCACGTGATGAAACCCCGGCCGTGGCTGGGGCTTCTCACTTTCTAGAACATCTTTTATTTAAAGGCACCACACGCCGCAATGCTCTAGAGATTTCAGCAACGATCGAAGCGGTCGGTGGCGAAATGAACGCCTTTACTAGCAAGGAGTACACCTGCTTCTATGCTCGCGTAATTGATACCGATCTGCCGATGGCGATCGATGTAGTTTCAGATTTGATTACTTCTTCAATCGTATCGGCGCTCGATGTAGATGCCGAGCGGAAGGTTGTGCTTGAAGAAATCGCCATGCGCGATGATGATCCGAGCGATCTAGTCCATGATCTATATGCCGAGACTTACTATGGTGATACTCAGTTAGGTCGTCCGATTCTTGGCACAATTAAATCGATCTCAGATATGACCCGCGGCAGCGTCTTTAACTATTACAAGAAGAAGTACCTACCGCAGGATCTAGTTGTGGCAGTTGCTGGAAATATTAAACATAAGCGCGTAGTCGCTATGGTTGAAGAAGCGCTATCGCGCGATAACTTCCTTGATGTAAAAGGTTCTCCGCAGATTCGCCCAAATACACCTGTAAAGACCAAGCCTATGCAGAGCGTTGGTTTGATGACTCGCAAGACCGAGCAAGCACATATGTTCTATGGCATGGAAGGCGTTGCGCGCAGCGATGAACGCCGCTTTGCAATGGGAGTTTTAGCTTCAGCACTTGGTGGCGGAATGTCATCTCGTTTATTCCAAGAAATCCGCGAAAAGCGCGGCTTGGCTTATTCGGTCTATGCCTATGCGCAACAATTTGCCGGCTCTGGTCAGATCGGTTTCTATGCCGGCTGTAATCCAACGAAGGCGATTGAAGTTATCGAAATTATCCGCGAAGTTCTGGCTGATGTTGCTGAAAACGGAATGAGCCATGAAGAAATTGAACGCGCAAAGGGTGCGGTTCGTGGGTCTCTAGTCTTGAGCCAAGAAGATTCAGGTTCACGTATGAGCCGTATCGGTAAGAATGAAATTGTTTACGGCCAGGTTATGGGCTTTGACGAGATTCTAAAAGCGATCTCACGCGTAAACCCAACTGATGTCCGCGAAATTGCCAGCGAATTTCTGACTAAATCGCCTACCCTTGCTCTTGTCGGTCCGTTTAAGAGCGAAGCGAAATTTGAAAAGGTGTTGAAGTCATGATCAAAGTCGGAGTACTTGGCGCGAGAGGTCGGATGGGTGCTGAGGTCGTTAAGGCTGTTACTGAAGCCGCAGATCTCGAACTCGTTGCCGCACTTGATCTAGGTGACTCACTTGAAATACTTAAGAGTGCTGGTGCTCAAGTAGTTGTTGATTTCACGACTCCTGATTCAGTAATGGCCAACCTTGAGTTTTTAGCCAATAACGGGATTCATGCAGTCGTGGGTACAACAGGATTTGACGCTGCACGAATTGCAACGCTAGAAAAGTTAATCGCTGCTAACCCATCGGTCGGCATACTCATCGCACCGAACTTTGCGATCGGTGCAGTATTAATGATGGAGTTTGCCACCAAGGCCGCTAAATACTTTGAATCAGCGGAAATTATTGAGCTTCACCATCCAAATAAAGTTGATGCTCCTTCTGGTACCGCATCGCGTACGGCAGAGCTAATGTCGAAGGCGCGCAAGGATGCCGGGCTTGGCGCTATGCCAGATGCAACTACAACTTCACTAGATGGTGCACGTGGTGCAACTGTTGGCGATATTCCAGTTCACTCAGTTCGACTTCGTGGACTCATCGCACATCAAGAAGTTTTACTTGGTGGCTTAGGTGAGACTCTCACGATTCGCCATGACTCACTAGATCGCGCCGGATTTATGCCAGGTGTATTGCTTGGCGTGCGCAGCATTATTTCAAAACCAGGGCTGACCTTCGGCCTTGAGAAATTTATGTAGGGAGCAATCAAATGGCTAAAGCAGATATCACTATGTACGGTGCTGACTGGTGCGGAGATTGCCGTCGCTCAAAGCGTCTCCTAGAAGAACTTGATGTTCAGGTAAATCACATCGATGTTGAAGCTGATAAATCTGCTGCTGCGAAGGTAATTGAAATTAATGGGGGAGCCCAGTCAATCCCAGTAATCGTATTTTCAGATGGAACGCATTTAACTGAGCCTTCAGATAACGATTTAAAGGCGAAGTTACAAGCGCTAAAAATTATCTAGTAAGTCTTAATAAACTATTTTTTCTGGTGATTTCGTAAACTCAATCAACCTATATGAAATAGCGCAGCCGATGTCGCTGCTGCTGAGATAACCACAACCGGAAACGGTGCGCGCAGAATTAGCGCCAGTACAGCCACGCCAACTCCGGCTAATCGCTGATCAGCAACGATTCGTGAATCTTGTGTAAATGACTGCACTGCAACCAGTGCGCTAAGTAGGGCAATCGGTATCAGCGAATTAATCTTTAAGGCTCTTGGATTTGAGAGCCACTTCTTTGGAATGCTATGGCCCAATATCTTCAATAAGAATGCGAAGAGACTGGTGCCGATTACCGCAAGCCAGAACGGTTCGATCAAATTTATCTCCATATTCTGGCTCGCAATCCGAAGATCACAGCGAGAAGAGCCGTCGCGATAATTGGAACTCCTGGAACAAAGTAAGGCGTCATCGCGAGTGCAAGTGCACAAGCAGCAACGGCCAGCAAACGTTCACTCTTATTTGTCAGTCGTGGCCAAAGAAGACCCAGAAATGCTGCAGGGACTGCCGCATCGAGTCCCCACGCAGCGGGATTTCCCATTGCTTGTGCGCCCAGCGCCCCCGCTAATGTGAAGAGATTCCAGAAAATATAGACGCCGATACCGGTTAACCAGAAACCTTGGCGAGCCTCGCGCACTCCTAAATGTTCTTGTGAAAGCGCAACGCCGGTTGATTCATCAATAGTTAACTGTGCAGCAAATATCGTCTTTATACCGCGCACATTTAAAACAGGTGCCATACGTAGCCCATATAAAGTGTTACGGACTCCGAGCAGAGTTGCCGTTGCGATTCCACTGAGCGCGCTGCCACCTGCGCCAAGGACTCCGACTACTGCAAATTGCGATGCGCCGGTAAATGTAAGGAGGGAAAGCAAGCAAGATTGCAGAACGGTAAATCCAGCGGCCACGGAGGCCGCGCCAAATGCGATGCCATAAGCGCCAACAGTGAGCGAGACGCTCAACGATTGCGCGGCGGTGGCGCGGTTCACTCTAGACACGGGTGCATTCTGCCCTAGATATCCTCGGTGAGGTAGCGCCATATATATAAGGTGGCGCCCATGAGCAATGAAGTAATTTTCCGCGACGATATGACCGTCGAACTCGTTAAATCCAGCGCCAGTGATGCCGATGTTATTTGGGCAGCGCGCGTTTCTACTGCTGGAGAACAATCATTGGATGAGATCGGGGAAGACCCAGCGCGCTCCGCGGGATTGATTAATTACTTGGCTCGCGAACGCCACGGTTCACCATTCGAACACACTTCCATGACTTTCTTCGTGAGCGCTCCAATATTTGTATTCCGCGAATTCATGCGCCACAGCATCGCTTCATATAACGAAGAGTCCGGCCGTTACCGCGAATTAAAACCGGTCTTTTATATTCCATCAAAGGAGCGCAAGCTCATTCAAGTTGGTAAAACTGGCGCTTACACATTCGAAGACGGTACGAAAGAGCAGTTCGACATTTCTGTTAAAGCGATGAAGGATGCCTATCTAATTGCCTATGACAGTTATCAGAAGATGCTTGATGCCGGAGTTGCGCGCGAAGTTGCGCGCGTAGTTCTACCAGTTGCTACATATTCATCAATGTATGTCTCCATGAATGCTCGCGCCTTAATGAACTTTCTCTCACTTCGCACCGCCCGTGAAGGGTCTCACTTTCCAAGCTATCCACAACGTGAAATTGAGATGGTTGCGGAAAAAATGGAAGCCGAATTTGCAAAATTAATGCCACTTACCTACGGAGCCTTTGAAAAATCTGGACGGATCGCACCGTAAAACGGTAGGTTTCACCCATGACAATCGAGGCGCCATTCGGACGTATGCTCACCGCGATGGTGACCCCGTTCGATAAGAACGGCAAGATCGATTGGCCGGGCGTTGAAAAACTAGCCGCCCATCTTGTTGCAAATGGCCACGATGGAATCGCAGTCAACGGCACAACCGGTGAGGCTCCAACGACTAAATCTTCTGAAAAGGAAGAGATCATCCGCGTCGTAAAAGACGTTGTCGGGCCAAAGATTTTTGTGGTTTCTGGTGCGGGCGATAACGAGACTGCGGCTTGCTAATCGTTGCTCCGTATTACAACAAACCACCTCAAGCAGGCGTTGCCGCGCACTTTAAGGCGATTGCTAGCGCAACTGATTTGCCAGTAATGATGTACGACATTCCTGGTCGCTGTGGAATTGAGATCGAACCAGACACAATTGTTAGCCTTTACGAGCACCCACAGATCGTTGCGCTCAAGGATGCTAAAGGAAATGTCGCTTCAACTTCTTGGGTAATTAAACGTTGCGGAATCCCTGTTTACTCAGGTGATGACATCCTTAACTTGCCGCTACTTTCAGTTGGCGCAGTCGGAATGGTTTCAGTTTGTGGCCACACCGTTGGAAAAGATCTAAAGGCGATGCTCGATGCTTGGTTCGCTGGAAACGCAGCTAAAGCGTTAGAGATTCACCAAAAGTTACTTCCAGTCTTTACTGGCACATTCCGCACTCAAGGTGCGATCCTCACCAAGGCAGCGCTAAATATGATGGGCCTTCCTGGT
>JAPLBI010000186.1 GCA_026392815.1 Actinomycetota bacterium | reverse complement strand
GGTTCGCATAAACCCAACGCCGTTATAAAACTGGGCGATGGCATAAGCAGCGATTACAACTGGTACAAAGAGTGGAACCAGTGAGAGCATGCTTAAAATTGAAGCGAGTTTGCCACCCTTAATTCGCTGGTAAAGGCCCATACCCATCGCCATAAATAACACTATGAACGTTGATACAAAGGTAACTACCAACGTAAGTGCAAAATCGGGAAGAAAACGTGGATCCTTAAAGACAGCGAGATAAGCATCTGCTGTTCCCCACCAACTATTTTTGGTGTAAACATCCTGCCCAATAATTGAAATAACTCGGTTTGGGCCGCCGGTGTAACCAATGCTGAAAATAAAGGCGACAAAGATTGGTAGGCCAACAAAGAGAACGATTAGCAAGACCGGTGGTAGCGCCATAAAAAACCCGAGAGTGGAGAGCTTTGCGGTTTTTACCTCCGCAAAGCCCTCCTTCGTGGCTACAAGGTTAGTTGTGGCCACAAGTACCTCTCGAGATTTGTAACTTAGATCTTTGTTTCAAGTAATTACTTACCTGGAACGTTAAGCGACCAAGCGCTCTTTAGATCATCTGAGTTTGCTGGGAAGTAAGGAGCGCGCATGTCAGTGACATCGATATCCTTGAAGTTATCAAACAGAGTTTGATCAAGCTTCTTGCCGTTTACGACCGGAATACCCTTTAGGGTGCCGCCCATAATTGCATTCTGCATCGCTGGTGACAGAACGAAGTTTGCAAGCAAACGTCCGCCTGTGCGGTTTGAACCATTGATTGGGATACCAAGGGTTGCTGGACCACCTGTAAGTGAAGGGCTCTTGATAGCAGTTGCCTTGATGTTTGCTGGCATTGTGCCGGCTGCCTTGGCAGATGCGAATTGATCTGACCAAACAGTTCCCATATCGATTTCACCTGTTGCGAGAAGGTTCAAAGTCGCAGCGTTATTTGCTGGGTATGTACCGTTCTTACCGTAGGTGTACTTATTGAGATCGCGGAGAGTGTCCCAACCCTTTGCCCACTTGGTCTGGATATCTTTATTTGCAGCAAGTGACATAGCCAGACGCTCATCTGCATTTAGGTTCATATCGAGAACAGTTTGCGCGAATGAGTAACCAGATCCGCCACCTGATGGAACGTTGTAGGTGAACTTGCCTGGGTTGGCCTTAATCCACGCTAGAACTTCATCTAGAGTCTTAGGGACTTTAGTAACTTTTGTTGAGTTGTATGCGAGCATAACTGTTGAAGCACGGTAAGGAATAGTTCCATTAGCCTGCTTAATCAGAAGCTTGCTGACATCTTTTAGGTTCGGCATCAGTGATGGGCTTGGACGATAGAGAAGTCCTGCCTGAGATAGACGAACAGCAATTCCACCGTCGATTAGGTCTACGCCTGGATCGCGACGAGTCTCTTTTGCGGCAACGATCTTGGCAAATGTCTGTGCATCGCGAAGGCCGTTACGGTCGAAAGTCACATTGACTTTGTACCCTGGGTATTCCTTCTCAAACGCTGGAATCAAAACTGTGTTCCAGAGTGTCTGAATATTTGTATCTGCAGAGATCAAGAGCTCAATTGTCTTAGATGCTGCTGGCGCGCTTGGTACAGATGCTCCAATTGCGAAAGTTGCCATGACAGCTACAACGGCTGATTTCATTAACTTTGATTTAAACACTGATTTCCCCCGAATTCAGATAAATGAGATGGGGCTTTACCCCATTTCTATCCTTGAACTTATGCCTACCTAGCCCTCTAGTCAAACATCTGGCGGGGATTTAGCGGGTTAATTCAAAGCGTTATCAGAATGAGATATCTAATCGCCTCGGCGAGGAGCTGCCTTCCGGGGCGCGATCGGTTTCAGGTCACCTGAGAGTTAGGCAACGCCAATCGCATCGACTACGAAGATTAGAGTTTCATTTGGTCCAATTGGTCCGCCGCCTTGTGCGCCATAACCTAGATCAGGTGGAATAACTAACAAACGTCGTCCGCCTACCTTCATTCCAGGAATACCTTGCTGCCAACCAACGATCACATTTGCCAATGGGAAGGTTGCAGGAGAACCGCCGTTCCAAGAAGATTCGATTAACTGACCGTTTGACCATGTCATAAGTGTGTAATGCACAGTCATGGTTGAAGTTGGAAG
>JAPLBI010000010.1 GCA_026392815.1 Actinomycetota bacterium | reverse complement strand
TTTACTTCACTACTTGTGGCTGGATGATGTGGAACTGGTTGGTTGCATCCCTTGCAACTGGCGCTGGCATTGTTTTATTCGATGGAAATCCGATGTATCCAGCATCAGAGAGGCTCTTCGATATTGCAGAAGCGGAAGAGTTAACCTTTCTTGGAGTTTCTGCAAAGTACATAGACTCAATACGCAAAGGCGAGCTAACGCCAAAAGATTCACATAACCTTTCCAAGTTAAGAACGATCGCATCTACTGGTTCACCACTTAGCCATGAAGGCTTTGCATACATTTACGAATCAGTTTCACCTACGGTCCACTTGGCATCAATTTCTGGTGGCACCGATATTTGTGGCTGCTTTATGTTGGGCTGGCCAGAACTCCCGGTCTTTGCAGGGCAGATACAAGTTCCCGCGCTCGGCATGGATGTGCAAGTTTTGAATTCGGATGCAAGCCTGACAAAACCTGGAGATAAAGGCGAGTTAGTTTGCGCCAACACATTTCCTTCTGTACCACTCTTCTTCTGGGGCGATAAGGAAAATGAGAAATACACCGCTTCTTACTTTGAAAAGTTTCCAGATATCTGGACCCATGGAGACTTTGTTGAGCCAACCCAAGAATCTGGTTTCATTATGCATGGCAGATCTGATGCCACCCTAAATGTTGCAGGTGTTCGAATCGGAACTGCTGAGATCTATCGCATTACCGAGGAGTTTGAAGAAGTTCTGGAAAGTTTGGCGGTAGCTCAGAAATACGAGAGCGATACGCGAGTAATTCTCTTTCTTAAGTTAAAACCAGGCTCCGAACTGACAGCTGACTTTTCTGATCAAATAAAGCAGGCGCTAAAGCAGAAAGCGAGCCCGCGCCATGTGCCGGCTTTGATATTGCAGGCGCCAGATTTTCCTAGAACAAAGAGCGGAAAATTGGTGGAGCTAACGGTTACGCGAGCCGTAAACAAAGAGCCAATTGATAACTTAGGAGCGCTAGCTAATCCAGAATCTCTGGAATGGTTTAAAGACTTAAATCTTTAACGCGCTCCCAAGTACGTGAACTCCAAGAGTTGATTAGCGCCTGCTGCACGCTGACCACATCAACTGCCTCTTTAAAGCTCTGTCCGAACTTCGTGCCTTCAGCAATTGATTGCATAAATGAATAATCTTCAATCGCAACGAGATCTTCAAAACCAATCGCATTAGCTTGTCCCGGAACGAATGCGCCATGGAATGGGAAGCGATCCCCGCCATAAATAGTGGTGTAGCCAGTGTTTAACGAAGTACCTAGCTCGTAATACTGAAGTTCATTTATCTTCTCCAGGTTCCACATCAGCGAGCCTTTTGTGCCGTAAATTTCAAAGGCGTTCTGGCTCTCTGGGCCAACGACTGTGCGGCTTACTTCAAAGGTACCTGTCGCTCCGTTTTCAAATGTGCAGAGCATCGATGCAAAGTCTTCGTTTTCGACATCGCCCTTTGGATCAGTTGCCTTACCGCGTGAGTAATGTCCAGCGTTGCCACTTGGAAGTGGGCGTTGCTTAATCGTTGTGTTCTGCATTCCAACTACTTCAGAGATGCTACCAACTAAGAACTGCGCCATGGAAACGCTATGGCTAAGAATGTCGCTAGATACTCCGTAACCAGCATCGGCTAATTTAAATCTCCAAGTTAGAAGACCGAGTTCGTCACTGCCATACATACTCAAGAAGCGACCTCGGTAATGAGTGATATCTCCAAGTGCACCGCTTGCAATAAGATTCTTTGCATGAAGCACTAGCGGTGCCCAGACATAGTTATATCCAACGCCAGTTGGAACACCAGCGGCAGTGGCTAACTTGTATGCCTGAACTGTCTGTTCTGGCTTTCCACCAATTGGCTTCTCGCTAAAGACTGCTTTGCCAGCTTTCGTGGCTGCTTCAATCATTGGCAGGTGCAACATATTTGGCGCGGTAACCCAAACAGCATCTACATCATCTGCAGTTGCCGCTTCCATCCAATCGCCGGTTGCGCGCTTAAATCCGTAATCTGCAACGGCGCTCTTCTGGCGCGCAGGATCTACATCTGCACAAACCTGCAAGACAGGTTCAAATGAACGATCTGGAAATAGTGAAGGAATACGCAGCGCAGAACGTGAATGCGCCTGTCCCATCCAACCTAGCCCAAGGACGGCGATGCGGATCTCTCTCTTCATTTACTTACCTTTCCATTTGCGGAAGTCATTGGACAACGTGGATCTTGTACTTGATCGTTCCAAGAATCTCGGATCCAATGATGTGCTGGATCATCGCAGAAAGCCATACTGCGTTCTGGCGCGGGACCGGCCATAACATTTAAGAAATACATTGGATATTCAGGTGAAGCAATTGATGGGCCGTGATAACCATGGGGCACAACGTAGGTATCTCTATCGTGCAAGGTAACGGTTTCATCGACGGTTTCATCGACGGTGTAAACGTGGAAGAAGCCAACACCTTCAGGATCTCCATGATCTGATCCTTCTTTGCCGATCTGGAAGTAATAAACCTCTTCGTTAATTGTTGGGCAACCCGGGAATTTATCGTGGCGATGTGGAGGCCATGATGAAAGATTTCCTCCAGGAGTTAGCACTTCACAAACAAGAATCTTGTGGCATTGGGTAAAGCTAGTTGGAGTTGCAATGTTATTTACCTGGCGAGTTGCTTTGCCTGATCCGCGTACTTCAACCTGAACTTGTTCAGCAGGTGTGTAGCAGACTGGGAATTTCTCACTGGCTTGCGCCGTAAGCAGCGCGATCTCACCAGATTTACCGCTAAATGAAACCTTTGACCCAACTGGGAGATAGATCCAATCTGAAACAGCGGCAAATACACCTGTTCTACCTTTGAGAGTAAATGGCTGACCATCAACCGAAACAGATACATTCTGTGCAGAGAGTGGAAGTAGAACACCTCCGCGACCGCTTAACTCAACGCTAAATTCTGATTTAGTTGCAAAGTTATAGGTATAGAAACCGCAATATTCCCAGCCAGAATCTTGTGGCGAGAGTGAGATTTCATGTTCTGTAGTCTTTAACGAGCCCGCGGGTTTATACCAATTACTCATTTGATTTATCCATTTCTAGCTGTTTTTTCTAACCATTAGCGCGGCACGAGCAACTGCAGCTTCAACATCTAACTCATCGCCAAACAATAATGCGCGCCCTGGTACTAAACCGCGGATATTTGGAACTTTCATCGCGTTCTCCCATTTAGCAAAGACATCTTCCCAATTACTTCCGGGATCTCCGCCTAGCAACAAGATTGGGCAGCTAGTTGCTGCGGCTACCTTTTCGGGATTGGTTGGTGCGGGAATCTTCAACCAAGTAAATGCTGAAGAAGAGCCAAGTCCAGAGGCGATAGAAACTACTTTGATCAACTTCTCTTCAGAAGGATCAAGAACTGCTCTGCCGTTCTCATTCTTAATATATGGAAGTGGCTCAATCATCGATACGAGTTCAAAATCTGCAAGTTGTGTTGTCACAGCAGCGACCATCTCAATGGTTCGCGCGGTGCCAGGATCGGTCTCATCGATGCGCAGTAAAGTCTTTCCACCATCTAGCCCCATGCTGCGAATATGTTCGGCATCGTAAGCAGTCAGGCGATCATCTAGTTCCCATGAAGCGCCAATAATTCCGCCGCGGTTCATAGTTCCGATCGCGACTTTCTCTTCCAGAGCGCCGAGCCAAGCTAATTCTTCGAGAATATCCGCGCTAGCCATTACGCCATCAACGCCTGGAAGAGCTAAACCTCTAACCAACTTATCGAGCAGATTAAATCGATCAGCGATCGCAGTTGGATTATTTCCTGCCGCAATGATTCCGCGCGCGGTGTGGTCGGCTGCAAGCAAGAACAAGCGACCATCTTTACCTGCAACGGTGCGACGTGATCTCTTCTTTAGGGCGAGTTGGAAAGATTTAGGGTTATTGATCCGCGCTTCAATTAGTTCAAGATAACGCTTTTGCTCTAACTTCACCGATTGCTCCCCATCTCTTCTATAAATCTAATTAAAATCTCTAGCGTTGGCATGGCATCTGCGCACATTAACTCAGATGCTAAATAGGCACCAGCAGCATTTGCGAAAGCACCGATCTTTTCCAGATCCCACCCGCTCATTAGCCCATGGATTAACGCCCCACCAAAAGCATCTCCGGCTCCCAACCCGCAAACCAATTTTATTGGCAAAGGCTTAACGACATGAACCTTCTCTTTTGTTGCAAGCAGAACGCCGTCGCCGCCCATTTTTACAATCGCTAATGAGATGCCGCGATTCAATAAATCATCTGCCGCCTTATTCGGATCGGTAATCCCCAGGGCGACATCGCATTCAGATATATTTCCAATGGCGATCGTGCAATGTGAAAGTGCGCGTTGCGCAGCAGCCCGAGCATCTTCTCTGCTCTTCCAGAACGATGGTCGATAATCTAGATCGATTATGGTTTCTTTTGCGCGGCCTCTTATCTCAAGCCAATGGAAGATACTTTCGGCGGTCGTTCCTTGAGAAAGCGCGCAGGCGCTGACCCAGAAGTTCTTAGCGCTCTTCAAAGTCTGGTCATCAATATCTGAGGCGATGAGTTGAGTATCAGGTGCTGACGGCTGGCGATGAAAAATTATCTTTGGATCTTCAGGTGGATCTTGTGAGGCAAGAACAACGGGAGTTAGTCCGCTTTCAGCAACCTTCACAAAACTTGTATCTACGCCAAAACTTTGCAGCTTATTAACTACAAACTCACCAAGTGGATCTACGCCAACCTTGGTAACAATCGCGCTCTTATGGCCGAATCTTGCCGCGGCGACTGCAACATTTGTAGGAGATCCACCAATAGATTTTTGAAAAGTCTGTGGCTGGCTAAAGGAGGTGTTTATCTGCTCTGAGAAAAGATCGACGCTTATTCGACCCACCGTTAACAGGTCGAGACCGGTTGTCATCATTTCCTAACTTAAAAGAACGGGGGAGCGCTTCATTATTTATACCCCAAACTATATAGTGAAGGTCTTGCTTAGCGGAATACGGAGTAGTCCAGCAGATGAGAATTGCAGTCATTGGCGCTGGTCGAATGGGCGCTATACGCGCCGAAGATTTGATTTCTGGTGGCGCTGAAGTAACTTTCTTTAACCGCAGAGATAACGTGGCGAAAGAGTTAGCCCAGAAATTAAATTGCAGTTCAGCGGAATATGCAGATCTTCTAAAACTAGATTTTGATGGATATGTCGTGGCGACCGCGACAAATTCGCACATTGCAATTTTGGATGAATTGATTCCGCTCGGAAAACCAATTCTTTGCGAGAAGCCAATTTCACTTACTGTGGAAGAGACAGATTTAGTTATTGAGAAGTGTAAAAAAAATGGAACAGAAATTCAGGTTGGATTTCAGCGCCGCTTTGATCCACCAATTTCCGTCGCCGCCGACAAAGTTTCTTCTGGTCAAGTCGGAACGCTCTACGCGATGCACATGTACGCACATGATCACCAACCTTCTACCTTGGAGTTTCTAGAAGGTAGCGGCAGTATTTATCGCGATCTGCATGTTCACGATTTCGATCTCGTTAGATGGATTACTCAGAGCGAGATTAAAAAGGTCTATGCAACACAGGCTGTGCGTGAACATCAACAATATGCCAAGTACAACGATGCCGATGTCTCGTTAATCTCCTTAACCACCGAATCAGGTGTTCAAGTAGCCATCACTGGCACTCGCCATAATCCAGTTGGCCACGAAGTTCGCTTTGAAGTATTCGGGTCTAAAGACTCAATATCGGTGGGGCTAAACCTAAAGACACCTATCCATGACATCGAAGGCGAGATTGGCTTTAACGAAATCAGATATACCGGCTTTATTGAGCGCTTTCGCCAAGCTTTCGCTGAAGAATCTCACGCCTTCATTAAATTCGTTGAAGGAAAAACTTCGAACCCATGTCCACCAATCAACGCTCGCCAAGCACTGCGCGTTGCAATTGCCTGCGAAGAATCAATTCTCAGTGGTTCTGCAGTAGAATTGTAATCTGATGAAGTTTGTTGCGATTGACTGGGGAACTTCATCCTTTCGCGCTTGGTTGATTGAACACGATCAAATCGCTGACTATCTCCAATCCGATCAGGGCGTTAAGAACTTTGCCTCAGGCTCTCATCGCGCCTATCTCGCCGAGGTATTGGGTAAGTGGCAGGGACAGTACGAACACATCATCGCAATAGGAATGATCGGTTCGAGTATCGGCCTTCACGAGACTGATTTCTCCCCTTTGCCCGTAGATATAGATGAAGTAAGTAACTCTCTCGTGAAAGTTCCAAATTTTGAACCAGCTCTTTACATCGTGCCAGGAGTATCAAAGACTGGTGATGTAATGCGAGGAGAAGAGTCACAATCTCTTGCTTCAGGGCTTGAAAATGGGCTAGTTATATCGCCGGGAACTCACAGTAAGTGGGTTGAAATCAAAAGCGGAAAGATTACAGATTTTCGAACCTATCTAACGGGAGAGCTCTTTGAAATACTGAGAAATCACAGCACTCTTTCCAAGGCAACTGATTCATCAGCAAAATTAGTTGCCTCAGGAGATTTTGTAGAAGGCCTTAACGCACAAACCTCTGACTTAACGCATGATTTATTTGCAATCCGTGCCAACTGGTTACAAGGCAAGACCGA
>JAPLBI010000016.1:24391-28366 GCA_026392815.1 Actinomycetota bacterium | reverse complement strand
CTGAAGAAGATTTCCAAGCCACTCTTGATCTAACAACTCAAGCACAATTTTCAGCTGCCTACACATATAAATATTCAATCCGCCCAGGAACCCCCGCTGGTGTTATGCCAAACCAAGTTCCTGAAGAAGTTGTGGGCGAGCGATATACACGTTTACATGAACATCAACAGAAGATTTCACTCGGGGTAAATCAAAGATCTATTGGACAGATCCATCGCGCCTTAGTTTCAGAAGTTGAAGGTCGTCGCGACCAAGCGCAGGCGCGCTTAACGGGAAAGACCGAAGATTTCCGCTTGGTTCACTTTGATGCGACTAGCCAAGCGCGTCCCGGAGATTTTGTGGACCTAGAAATTACAGATGCTTCAGCACATTATTTAATCGCCAAAGAGTTGGCACATATCAAAACTCGCGGGGGAGATGTACACGAAGCTCGCACAAAAGAAGGACCGAGCGCAACATCACTAGGTATTCCGACCCTTCGCAAGCCAAGCGTTCCTGAATAGCCAGTAAATGAAGACGATTGTAATTTGCGGCGCTACCGCCACTGGCAAGAGTGATCTTGCTGTTGCTTTAGCAAAAGAGATCGGCGCAGAGATCATCAACGCTGACTCGATGCAGGTGTATCGGGGTATGGATATAGGAACCGCGAAGTTAACTTTGGCAGAACGAGATGGCATCGAGCATCATTTACTAGATGTATTGGATGTTACTGAAGATGCAACGGTTGCCTGGTACCAAGAGCAAGCGCGAGCCAAGATCGCTGAGATTCATGCACGTAAAAACCATGCCGTGATAGTTGGCGGAACTGGCCTTTATATAAAGGCGATTCTGGATGATTTGAATTTCCCGGATACCAATCCAGAAGTTCGGGAGCGTTTAAATCAAGAGGCCGAAGAATTCGGAGTAGCCCGACTTTTTGAAAGGCTGCAACTTCTAGATCCTGCAGCAGCTGCGGCGATCGATATCCAAAATGTGCGCCGTGTAATTCGCGCTCTGGAAGTAATCGAGATAACTGGTCAGCCATTTACCGCAAATCTTCCTCGCGAAGGCTCAACTAAGTATCCAGATGCTCTGCAATTTGGCTTGGTTATGGATCGCGACAAGCTAACCGAACGCATCGATGCGCGCGTTGATTTAATGTGGCGCAAAGGCTTGGTAGCCGAAGTTGATTCGTTAATCTCTGCAGGAATCACTAAGGCGACCACCGCGAGGCGTGCACTGGGTTATGCGCAAGTTATCTCCATGCGTGCAGGTGAGATCAGTGAGGAGCAGGCGATGGAAGAGACCAAGCGCGCCACAAGGCAATATGCCCGCCGCCAAGAGACTTGGTTCTCTCGTGATGCGCGAATTAAATGGATTTCACCGATCCAACCGCGTTTGGAAACGGTTCTGCAGAAGATAAACTCAACAACGAACTGGAATCGGCGCAGACGGCCTGATCAAAATTGGTAAGCGCGATGGTAAATGGTTTATGGATTACCGAAATGCTGACGGATCACTGGCTGAAATGTGTGGCAATGGGATCCGCGTAATGGCTAGATACTTAGTCGAACGCGGCCACCAACCTGAAGGAATTTTTGCGATCAATACTCGAGATGGCGTAAAGCATCTACGCGTTCCGGCAAAAGATGACATTTCGGTAAATATGGGCAAAGTTATCGATGAGGGCGAAGCCGTTACCGCCTCCGTTGAGGGAAAGATCTGGAACGGGTATCACATCAGCGTCGGTAATCCGCACGCTGTAGTTTTTGTAGAGAAGATTGAAGATGTCGGATCGCTTAAAGATGCGCCAGTTGTGCGGCCGCGAGATATCTACCCAGAAGGCGTTAACGTTGAATTCGTTGAAGTAACTGCAAATAAAGAAATTAAGATGCGCGTACATGAACGGGGTAGCGGTGAAACACGTTCATGCGGAACTGGAACGTGCGCGGTCGCACTTGCTGCAACGCTTCACACAAATACTTCTCTGCCCGCACGCTGGGTTATTCACCCTCCAGGAGGCAGATTGGTAGTAGATATCGATCCACATGCCAATGCCACGTTAACTGGCCCCGCAGTGTTGATCAAGGATGTCGATATAACCGATTACTTGCAGGATGCATGAGTAACGACCAACCACGCAATAACGATTTATTTGAAGAGCTACTTCGCGAAAGCGCGCGGGTAGCGGCAGATTTTGATGCCGATGAAAGTGAATACGATCCTGATCCACAACAAGAGCTAAGTGATCGTCACGCACTCCGTCGCGTAAAGGGATTTTCTACTGAACTACAAGATATTTCTGATGCCGAGTATCGCCAGTTACAACTAGAACGCGTTGTTCTTGTCGGCGTTTGGACTGAAGGCAGCGCCGAGATGGCCGAGAATTCACTCGCCGAGTTGAAAGCACTCGCTGAAACTGCAGGTTCGGAAGTTCTAGATGGTTTGATCCAGAGAAGAGATAAGCCAGATCCCGCAACATATATCGGCTCTGGAAAGGTAATTGAACTTCGTCAGATAGTTGCATCGAGCGGTGCGGACACAGTTATCTGCGATGGTGAACTCTCTCCATCACAACTGCGACAACTTGAAGATAAGTTAAAGGTAAAAGGCGTAGATCGGACAGCGCTTATTCTCGATATCTTTGCACAGCACGCCAAGAGTAAAGAAGGTAAAGCGCAGGTCGAACTCGCACAGATCGCTTACTTGCTTCCTCGTCTTCGTGGTTGGGGTGATTCACTTTCCCGCCAAGTTGGTGGTCGCGCAGCTGGTGGTGCAGGAATTGGCGGACGCGGTCCTGGTGAAACCAAGATCGAGACAGATCGTCGTCGCATCCGCGACAAGATGGCCAAGTTGCGCCGCGAGATTGCGGAGATGAAGGTATCTCGCGATACCAAACGCCAAGAGCGTAAACGCTTCAATATTCCATCAGTTGCCATCGCGGGCTACACAAATGCTGGAAAGTCATCACTTCTAAACCGGCTAACCAATGCAGGTGTACTTGTCGAAAATGCTTTATTCGCAACCCTTGATCCAACGGTGCGTAAGTCACATACCGCCGATGGCCGCACTTACACGCTCTCAGACACTGTGGGTTTTGTTCGCCACCTTCCGCACCAATTAGTTGATGCCTTTAAATCAACACTAGAGGAAGTATCTGGAGCAGATTTAATTGTTCACGTTGTCGATGGTTCGCATCCAGATCCTTTTGAACAAATCCGCGCCGTCCGCGAAGTTATAACCGATATTGGCGGGGGAGATATCCCAGAAATTATCGCCATAAATAAAGTTGATTCGGCTAATCCTGAAGTGGTTATGGAGATATTGCGTAAAGAGAAGAACAGTTATGCATTCTCTGCACGAACCGGATTTGGAATTGAAGGTTTAGTACATGCAATTGAGAAATCGCTACCGCAGCCGAATATCGAGATAAATTCGATAATTCCTTACAACCGTGGTGATTTGGTAAACGCTATTCATGAGACTGGTGAAATTCTCTCTGAGGAATATGTAGAGAGTGGCACGGCTATTCATGCGCGGGTCGGGGCATCGTTAGCCAAAGCGATAGAAGCGGTTGAAAAACCCTTCTAAAGACTGGTCATTACTTATTTATGCGGGGAATATCTGCGACACGCCGATGGTTGTAATGGGTAATCACAGGTAAGTGCGCGAGTATGCGCCCGTACGCAACGAGCAATAGATGCGAGTTGTTTTGAATATATGGAAGTGAGGTGAGAGCAGTGGCAACAGATTACGACACCCCCCGAAAGACGGATGAGGAACTCCACGAGGAGTCGCTAGAAGAACTCAAAGCTAAGCGCGTCGATGCTCAATCCGGTCAGATTGATGTCGATGAAGCAGAGGCGGCAGAGAATCTAGAACTTCCTGGCGCAGATCTATCTGGCGAAGAGCTAGCAGTACGTGTCGTGCCAAAGCAGACCGATGAATTTACTTGTTCACGATGCTTCTTGGTGCATCACATTACCCAACTTGCTA
>JAPLBI010000016.1:15219-24310 GCA_026392815.1 Actinomycetota bacterium | reverse complement strand
GCAGTCTGTAAAGAGTGCAATTAAGCTAGCAGTCTGTAAAGAGTGCAATTAAGTTAAATTAAGTTGATTGGTTAACGATTAAGCAGCGCGGCGATCTCTTCGCCGCGTTTGCTCGTTACCAGCCAATACGGCGTCTTATCTCTTGAATCGTTTAGTTCGATTCGTAGCCCACGTGGCTCCCAGAATTTGATTGCCAGATAAGCGGCAGGATCAGCATCACGGGTGCGCAGTAGCCTCATCGCAGTTTTATCTAGAACCGTTACTTTCCCCAGATAGTTAACTTCAATATTTGCTTTATCGATCCTAAGAACTTTGCCATCAAAAGTTATCTCTGAAGTCATGGAAAACGCGATCCAGATCAGCGCGAGTGTTGAGATTACAAGAGTGACCAACGTCGCTCGATTATCTAGCGCTGCCCATACTGAGAGAACTATGGAGAGAAAGAGAAAATATATAAAGGCCAGCACCCAGATAGGCGGCCTTAGAACTTCGCGGAAGATCACACCTTTATCTTAGTCTTTTAAGCTCCTTTCTTATCTTGGAACGTAGATGAAGTTAAGACTATGAAGTAAAGTGGGGCTATGAGTCGAGTACCGAGTACAACTCCTCCAGAGGGCGCAATGATTCCAGCGCGCCATCCAAAAGCTCCTGAGATTGGCACCAAGATTCCATCTCACTTTGGACATTGCTTTGGTTGCGGCGAACTTCATCCAACCGGTTTGCATTTAGTTGCACACGCTGGAGCTGATGCCGATTTAACAGCTGAATTCACAGTTACCGAAAATCATCAGGGCGCACCTGGCTTGGCGCATGGCGGATTGTTATCGCTGGCATTTGATGAGGCACTTGGAAAGTTAATGTGGTTGATACGCGCACCAGCAGTTACCGCGCGCTTAGAGACTGACTTTCTAAAACCGGTTCCAATGGGAACTACCTTGCATATAACAGCACGAATTACTGGACAGGTAAATCGTAAGGTTTACACCGCGGCAGAAGGCCGCCTTGGTGGCCCAGATGGTGAAATCGCAGTAAAGGCTGCAGCGCTCTTTGTAATTGTTCCGATGTCGCACTTTTTAGAGAATGCTCCAAAAGAGTATCTCGAACATATTGCGAAAACCCCTGAGATCCTTGCCTTTGTAGATCCCGAATTTGAGATCAATCCATAATGGGCGTTCAAGTACTAGTCACAAGGCTAGATCCAGATCTACCACTGCCGCGTTATGCAAAAGGCGGAGATGCTGGCGCAGATATCGTCTCGCGCATTGATGTTGTTCTTGCACCGGGGGAGCGCACGCTTGTTCCAACAGGAATTTCGATCGCTCTTCCCGATGGCTATGTTGCGCTAGTTCATCCTCGTTCAGGGCTTGCTATTAAACATGGCGTCACCATGGTTAATGCACCTGGCACAGTTGATGCTGGTTTTCGTGGAGAGTTGCAAGTTATTTTAATTAATCACGATCCTAGAGAGAGCGTTTCATTCAAACGCGGAGATCGCATCGCGCAGCTAGTTATTCAGAAAGTGGAACGTGCAGATTTCTTAGAAGTCGAGAGCCTTCCTGGATCAGGGCGCGGCACTGATGGCTTTGGATCTACGGGCCGCACATGAGCAACCCAGAACATCACGAGGATAAGGCGAAAGTTCTTGCAGCTTTTGGTGGCAAGAAAGGCTTAATTGATTCCGGTATTCCCTCAGTAATTTTTCTAGTTGTTTTCAACGTTACAGATGAACTTCAAAGCGCACTTATTGCATCCGTTGCAGTTTCGGCGCTCTTAACGATTATTCGCCTAGCCATGCGCGAGACAATTCAACATGCAGTCTCTGGGTTGATTGGTTCATTAATCTGCGCTTGGTTTGCCAATCGCACCGGAAATGCCAGCGATCTCTATATCCCAAAGTTACTTACCAACCTTGGATATGGCAGCGTCTACTTAATTGCCAACTTGGCGGGATGGCCGATCCTTGGTTTATTGCTTGGGCCAATTCTGGGAGAAAACTTGCAATGGCGTAAAGATCCGGCACGAGCTCGCGCATACAAGCGGGCTAGTTGGCTCTGGGTTGGGATGTTCTTTGCGCGCATCGCCGTGCAGTACCCGATTTATCGAAGTGGAAATGTGAATTTACTCGGAACGGTAAATCTAGCTATGGGATATCCGCTATTTCTGGCGACTGCATATGGTTCTTGGATGATCTTAAAAACTGTTCCGACAACGAAAGTTAGCGAAAAGTAAAGCTACTGTTCGATAAAGCAGGATTTGATCAAACCTTCAGCTGTTGCTGATGCAACAAAGAGAAGCTCATCGCCGGCGCTAAATACATCAGTTGGAGTCGGAGTAATCACTCGACCATCGCGCACGATTGCGGCAAGAGATGCATCGTCGGGAAGGGTAATTTCTTCAACGGTTTTGCCAATGCACATCGATGTATCAGGAAGTGTTAACTCAACTAAGTTGGCTTGACCCTTGCGGAAAGAGAAGAGTCGAACAACATCTCCGACGCTTACCGCTTCTTCAACTAGCGCTGAGATAATTCGTGGAGTTGATACTGCAACATCTACTCCCCAAGATGAATCAAAGAGCCACTCATTCTTTGGATGATTGATTCGGGCAACAACGCGAGGAACGCCATATTCAGTCTTGGCCAAGAGTGAGGCAACTAAATTAACTTTGTCATCTCCCGTTGCCGCAACTAAAACCTGACAATTATTCAATACTGCATTATCGAGTGAGGTAATTTCACAGGCATCGGCCATCAACCATTCGGCATCTGGAACAGATTCCATCTTTAACGCTTTTGGATCGCGGTCGATTAGAAGTACTTGGTGTCCGTTATCAAGAAGTTCGCGCGCAATTGCACGACCGACATTTCCAGCTCCTGCGATAGCAATTCTCATGAATGATCCTCAGGTGAGCGGGCCAGAATTGCTTCTACGGCAGCAGTGTTTTCGGCGCGCACAGTTACATGCATCAGATCGCCTTCTTGCAAAACGGTGTGCTCATCAGGGATCAAACCTTCAGCAAGGCGAGTTAAGAATGCGACGCGGGCTTCGATCGCTAACTCAATTTCTGCAATCGGACGACCGAACCAATCTTTGTGGGGGTGCATTTCGCAGAGTTGAATTGTTCCGCTGGCATCGCGCCATTCGGAGAGTGAACCTTCAGGCACTAGGCGACGCAGGATCTGATCGGTTGCCCAGATAACAGTTGCAACAGTTGGAATACCAAGGCGCTGGTAAATCTCAGCGCGACCTGGATCGTAGATACGCGCAACAACATTTGCTACGCCATAAGTTTCGCGGGCAACGCGCGCTGCCAAAATATTTGAGTTATCACCATTGCTTACAGCGGCAAATGCATCGGCTGTTTCGATTCCGGCCTCAAGCAAGGTATCGCGATCAAAGCCAACGCCAGCGACTGTTCGACCTTTAAAGTCTGGGCCTAGGCGACGGAAGGCTTCGCGAGATTGATCAATAATTGCAACCGAATGGCCAGCTGCTTCAAGTTCGCTCGCCAAAGAGGAACCAACTCGACCGCATCCCATAATCACGGCGTGCACAAGGTTTAACTTACCACCTCTAGGCTTGGGCACATGGCGGTAGATGATGCTCGAATGGAAAAATCAGAAAGAAAGGCGGACCTATCCGTAGGTCAACGCTTTAACGTCACCATCGAGAAGATCGCCCATGGCGGTCATTTCATAGCGCGCCACCAGGGAGCAGTGATCTTTGTTCGCCATGCGATACCTGGTGAAGAAGTTGAGATTGAGATAACCGGTACCGGATCTTCTTTTAATCGTGCCGATGTCGTGAAAGTTGTGAGTGCCTCTAGTGATCGCGTTAGCGCCCCTTGCCAATTTGCGCATCGCGCTGGTTGTGGGGGATGCGACTTTCAACATATTTCGCTGGAAAGACAACGCCAGCTAAAGAGTGAAGTTATAACTGAACAATTCGCACGTATTGCCAAGAAGGAAGTACTTGTGAAGGTAGAAGAAGTTGCTGGGCCGCTTGGATATCGCACCCGCTTTACAGCGGTAACAACGCGCGATGGAGCGCTCGGATTTCGACAGGCGCGTAGCAATAAAGTCGTTCCGGTCTCTGATTGTCGAATTCTGCAACCAGAATTGAAATATCAAGAGTTGAGTAATCGAAAGTGGAAAGGGGATCTGCAGGTTGAGGTTTCTATTTCATCGACCGGTGAGCGGACCATTGCGACGGGATATATGCGCGATGAGACCCCAGTGCGAACTTCGGAAGGCCCAGATATCGCAAGATATGCGGTAAATGAATTTCCATTAGAGGTTTCACAACGTTCGTTCTGGCAGAGCCATAAGGAAGCGCCAAGAGTCCTCACTGAAGCCGTTTTGAAGTTCGCTCAAGTTAAGAGCGGGGATCATGTACTTGATTTATATGGGGGAGTTGGGCTCTTTACTTCTCAAGCTATCGAATTAGTTGGCGAGAGCGGCAGAATTGATCTAGTCGAAGGTAGTAAATCTGCGACTGGGGATGCGCTTAGAAATTTTGCCGAGCGCACCAATGTCGGAATTCATACCGGTGATGTAGAAAAGATCTTGCCGAGATTTTCCAAAGCCGATGTAATTATTCTCGATCCACCTCGCGAAGGAGCGGGTAAGAACGTCGTTCAATCAATGGTTTCACTCAAGCCACGCGCCATTGTTTACGTGGCTTGCGATCCCGCAGCCCTTGCCCGAGATAGCGCGTATCTGGAAAGTTCGGGCTATCAGCTGGCCGAAATTCGCGCCTTTGATCTCTTTCCGATGACGCAACACATCGAATCTGTTGCGCTTTTTAAGCGAGTTAAGGTATCTTGACGTCAAGATAAATCAGTGAGGGATAAACGATGAGCAAAAATTCATTAGGTGCCAAGAAGAATCTAAACGTTGGCGGCAAAGACTTTGAAATCTTTGATATCTCTAAGATCGAGGGCGCTGCTAGTTTGCCGTTCTCGCTTAAAGTCTTACTTGAAAATTTACTTCGCACCGAAGATGGCGCAAATATCACTGCTGATCACATCAAAGCCCTCGCACAATGGGATCCTTCAGTTGAACCAGATACCGAAATTCAATTTACGCCGGCCCGCGTTGTCATGCAGGATTTCACTGGAGTTCCTTGCGTCGTAGATCTTGCAACTATGCGCGAAGCAATCGTTGATCTCGGGGGAGACCCGGCCAAGGTAAATCCGCTGGCACCTGCTGAACTAGTTATCGACCACTCAGTTATCGCAGATGTATTTGGAACTAAAGATTCTTTCGAGCAGAACACAGATATTGAATATGAGCGCAACCGCGAGCGTTATCGCTTCTTGCGCTGGGGCCAAGGCGCCTTCGACGAATTTAAAGTTGTTCCACCTGGAACCGGAATTGTTCACCAAGTAAATATTGAATACCTAGCGCGAGTAATCATGACTCGCACCGTAAATGGAGTGCTCCGCGCATATCCAGATACTGTCGTCGGCACGGACTCACACACAACGATGGTCAACGGACTCGGAGTACTTGGCTGGGGCGTCGGCGGTATCGAGGCAGAAGCAGCTCTTCTGGGTCAGCCAGTTTCAATGTTGATTCCTCGCGTAGTTGGATTCAAGCTAAGTGGTTCACTTCCTGTTGGCACAACTGCCACAGATATGGCGCTAACGATTACCGAGATATTGCGTAAGCATGGCGTCGTTGGAAAGTTCGTTGAATTTTATGGACCGGGCGTTGTCTCTGTACCAATGGCGAACCGCACCACAATTGGAAATATGAGCCCTGAATATGGTTCAACTTGTGCCATCTTCCCAATTGATGATGAAACCCTTCGCTACCTTCGTCTTACTGGACGAAGCGAAGATCAGCTTGCACTTGTTGAGCAATATGCAAAAGCGCAGGGCATGTGGCATGACCCATCAGTTAGCCCACGATATTCCGAACATGTTGAACTAGATCTTTCAACAGTTGTTCCATCAATCTCTGGACCTAAGCGCCCACAAGATCGCATCTCGCTAAGCGATTCAAAGTCGGCCTTCGATAAAATCTTGCCAACTTATTTCACAGATAAGACTGGCAAAGAGGCCTACCCAGTAAAGGTTGGCGCAAAAGAGACAACCATTAAAAATGGTGACGTCGTAATTGCATCAATTACCTCATGTACAAATACCTCAAATCCTTCGGTAATGATCGGCGCTGCGCTACTTGCTAAGAAAGCGGTAGAACGCGGCCTAACTTCTAAGCCATGGGTAAAGACAACTCTGGCACCAGGATCAAAAGTTGTTACCGATTACTACGATCGCGCCGGCCTAACTCAATATATGCAAGCACTTGGTTTCCACCTTGTTGGCTATGGCTGCGTAACTTGTATCGGAAACTCTGGTCCGCTTCCAATAGAAATCAGCAAATCTGTTAACGAACACGATCTTGCTGTAACTGCCGTGCTATCTGGCAACCGTAACTTTGAAGGCCGCATTAGCCCTGATGTGAAGATGAACTACTTAGCTTCACCTCCACTTGTAGTTGCCTACGCGCTAGCAGGCACTATGAACCACGACTTTAAAAAGGATTCACTTGGCACCGATAAGGATGGCAAGGAAGTTCTCTTGGCAGATATCTGGCCAAGTGCGAAAGAGATTCAAGATGTAATTGATTCTTCTATCTCATCTGAGATGTTTAAGAAAGATTATGCAACTGTCTTTGATGGCGATCACCGTTGGAAATCACTTGATACGCCAACTGGCAAGACATTCGAATGGGATGCGCAATCAACCTATGTTCGCAAACCGCCATACTTTGATGGAATGCCGGCGCAACCAAAGCCAGTTACCGATATCGCAGGAGCGCGAGTTCTAGCAATTCTCGGAGATTCAGTAACAACAGATCACATCTCACCTGCAGGAAATATCAAGGCTGATTCACCAGCAGGCAAATACCTAGAAGCGCATGGCGTTGCGCGTGCAGATTTCAACTCATATGGATCACGCCGCGGAAACCACGAAGTAATGATTCGCGGCACCTTTGCAAATATTCGCTTAAAGAATATGTTGCTAGATGGCATAGAAGGTGGCTTTACTCGCAACTTCCTTGATAACGGTGCACAGTCAACAATTTACGATGCATCGGTTGCTTATCAAGCAGCCGGCGTTGGGCTAGTTATCTTGGCTGGAAAAGAGTACGGATCAGGTTCATCTCGCGACTGGGCCGCAAAGGGAACTGCTCTCCTTGGAGTTCGCGCAGTAATCGCTGAAAGCTTTGAGCGCATTCACCGTTCGAATCTGATTGGAATGGGAGTTCTTCCATTGCAATTTACTAATGGCGATACTGCACAGAGCCTGGGACTTAAGGGCGATGAAACATTTGCGATCTCCGGAATCACCGCGCTAAATACCGGAGGTATTCCGAAAGAGGTAACTGTTACAGCAGGGGATAAGACATTTACCGCAAAGGTTCGCATCGATACGCCAGGTGAGGGTGATTATTATCGCCACGGCGGAATCATGCAGTACGTCTTAAGGTCCCTTCTCGCCTAAATATCACGTAAAAATCGCGTAACTGCAGGGCCTTAACTAGACTAAGCACGTGCTCGAGTCGATTAAAGGTCCCGCTGATATTAAGGCGCTAGATCGCGCGCAGCTAGATAAGTTAAGCGAAGAGATTCGCCATTTCCTTATCGAAAAAGTCTCTAAGACCGGCGGCCATCTCGGCCCTAACTTAGGCGTTGTCGAGCTAACTCTGGCGATACATAGAACCTTTGATTCACCGCGCGATGTAGTGCTCTTTGATACTGGGCATCAGTCGTATGTACACAAGATAATTACCGGCCGCGCAGATAGTTTCGATGGTCTGCGCCAACGCGGTGGAATCGCTGGTTACCCAAATCGCAGCGAGAGCGAACACGATGTAATTGAAAATTCGCATGCCTCAACTGCGCTTTCCTGGGGCGATGGAATTTCCTACGGATTTTCACGTACTGGGCAAAGTGATCGCCATGTAGTTGTTGTGGTTGGCGATGGCGCCCTCACCGGCGGTATGTCTTGGGAGGCGCTCAATAATATTGCAGCTACAGAAGAGCGAAATTTAGTAATCGTCGTAAACGATAACGAACGTTCTTACTCTCCAACAATTGGCGGACTTGCAACTTATCTCTCAACTCTGCGCGTAACCCGCGGTTATGAAAGATTCCTTGACTGGGGTAAAGAATTTCTACATAAGACTCCAGTTGTCGGCGCCCCGATTTATGAAACTTTGCATGGAATGAAGAAAGGCATAAAAGATATTGTCGCCCCGCAAGGAATGTTTGAAGATCTCGGCCTGAAGTACATGGGTCCAATTGACGGCCACGATATCGCCGCCCTTGAAAAGGCTTTAGCCAAAGCTAAAGAATTTGGCGCGCCAGTTCTTGTTCATGCAATCACTGAAAAGGGACGTGGCCATCAACCTGCAGTTGCAGATGAAGCCGAAAAATTTCACGCAGTTGGAATCGTTGATCCAGAAACTGGCGCGCCTTTGGCGAAGAGCGGTACCAGCTGGACCAAAGTATTTTCCGAAGAGTTAGTTGCGATTGGCCACGAACGCAGCGATATCGTCGCGATAACGGCAGCGATGCTTGGACCAACAGGTTTAGATAAATTCGAGAAAGCATTTCCTGAGCGCACTATCGATGTTGGCATTGCAGAACAACATGCCGTCACTAGCGCAGCAGGAATGGCATTTGCTGGTCTGCACCCAGTTGTCGCACTTTATTCAACATTCTTAAATCGTGCATTTGATCAGTTGCTCTTAGATGTGGCGCTGCACAAGGCTGGCGTTACCTTCGTATTAGATCGCTCTGGAGTTACCGGAGATGACGGTCCTTCTCACCATGGCATTTGGGATCTAGCGTTAACTGGAATTGTTCCAAATATGCATGTGGGCGCACCTCGTGATGGCGCACGACTGCGTGAAATTTTGCGCGAAGCAGTTGCTATTTCAGATGCGCCATCGCTGCTGCGCTTTCCAAAGGGAGCGGTTCAAGAAGATCTTCCAGCATTTGAAAGACGCGATGGCATCGATGTTCTATATCGCGGAGAGAGTGCAGATGTACTTTTGGTGAGCATTGGTGCAATGGCT
>JAPLBI010000016.1:0-15207 GCA_026392815.1 Actinomycetota bacterium | reverse complement strand
TCAATGGCTTATCGCGAAGGCGTTGGCGTAACGGTTATCGATCCGCGCTGGGTTAAGCCACTTCCGGTCTCACTTGTCACAATTGCCCAGCGATATAAGAGCGTAGTTGTTCTAGAAGATGGAATTAAGCACGGCGGTATTGCAAGTTCGATCTCTGAAATGTTTCGTGAATCTGGGCTGACTACGCCTATTCACTCAATCGGTATTCCACTGGAGTTCATTGAGCATTCCAAGCGCTCTGAGATCATGAACGATCTCGGAATTACCGCGCAGAGCATCGCAAGAAGCATTGTCGAGTGGAATAGTTCCCACTCGACTTCGAGCTTGGAAGATTCGACTATGGCAGAGATGCAATACCCGGTGCATGAAAGCGCTGACCGCAAACCGCTTCGCTGATTCCTTCGCGATCTAGATAAGGCAAGATTCCGCCGAGATGCATCGGCCAACCGGAACCCATCAACATACAGAGATCAATCTCAGCAGCTGATGAGACAACGCCTTCATCTAGCATCATGCGTGCTTCAGTTGCCAAAGCGTTAAGTGCGCGATCGCGTACTTGCTCGGCAGTTGATGCTTTATCGCCCTGCTTAATCAACGCAACTGCTTCAGGGTTAGCGCTGAACTTTCCATCAGCGCCCTTGATGTAGAAGTTGCGAACCTTGGCATCGACCATCGCTTGCATAGTTGGTGAGATGCGATAGCGCGGGCCTAAATTATCATGCAAGGTTTCAGAGACATGCAAGGCAACGCCTGGGCCAACCAAATCGAGAAGTTCAAATGGCGACATTGGGAAACCGATGCTGCGCATTGCATTATCTGCAACTTCTGGTGAGGTTCCTTCATCTACCGCATCTGTTACCTCGCCCATGAAGCGAGTTAACAAGCGATTGACGACAAAGCCCGGTGCATCCTTACAGATGATCATCGTCTTCTTTAACTCTTTACCAACGCTAACTGCGGTTGCAGTTGTTGCATCATCTGTCTTTGAGGTTCGTGCAACTTCAAGAAGTGGCATCACAGCAACTGGATTAAAGAAGTGGAAGCCAATTACCCGCTCTGGGTTCTTTAGCCCTTCGCTCATGCGTTCAACTGAGAGCGATGAGGTATTGGTGGCCAATACACATTCGGGGGAGACGATGGTTTCGAGCTTCTTAAATAGCTCTTGCTTAAGAGATAGCTCTTCAAAGATTGCTTCAATAATGAAGTCACAACCAGCGAAAGAACTCTGATCAGCAGAACCGCTTACTAGCAGTGAAAGGCGACGCGCAGATTCTTCGCTCATGCGCTTCTTTTCTACCAACTTTGCGAGTTCGTTCTTCACCCAAGCAACGCCCTTATCGGCACGTTCTTGATCAATATCGGTCATAACGACTGGACATTTAAGGTTTCGCAGCAAGAGCAGAGCGAGTTGAGATGCCATAAGCCCAGCACCAACAACACCGACCTTGGTTACCTTTCGGCCGAGCGCTGGCTTAGGTGCGCCCTCAACTTTCTTGCGCTTCTTCTGGATCAAGTTAAATGCATATAGAGATGCGCGAAGTGGATCAGACATTGTTAGATCAGCAAGTGCTTTATCCTCAGCATCGAATCCTGCACCACGGGTGTTGGATCGAGCTGCCGCGATAAGTTCAAGTGCGCGCATAGGAGATGCGATCTCTGCTCCGCCATATTTCTTAAGGGCTGCAGCCTTACCTGTAGCAAGCGCGGCATCCCATGTCGGATCTTGTGAATAATCTTTACGTTCGACCTTAGTTGCACCACTTAAGACTTTTGCTGCAAATGAGACAGAGCGCTCTAGGAAATCGGCTGGTTCGTAGACTGCATCCACAACTCCAAGTGATAACGCATCTTTAGCCTTCATCATGGTGTTGTTATTTAGCGCGTTAAGCATGATGACTTGAATAGCGCGCTCTGGTCCGATTAGCTTCGGCAGAATTGTCGCTCCACCCCAACCCGGGACAAGCCCCAAGAAAACTTCAGGCAATCCAGTGAATGCAGTTGATGCGAGAGTGCGGTAGTTGCAATGCAGACCAACTTCGAGCCCACCACCAAGCGCTAAACCATTGATAAATGCAAAGGTAGGAACTCCGCATTCATCTAGGCGACGAAATACATCGTGGCCAAGTTTTCCGATAGCAAGTGATTGAGAGCGCTCTGAAAGAAATGAGAGCGCTGAAAGATCGGCACCTGCAGCAAAGATAAAGGGCTTTCCGATAATGCCAATTGCAGCAGGGGAGCGGCCAATTGCATCGGTGATCGCAGCATTCAAGGCTATAAGTGACTGAGCGCCGAAGGTATTGGGACGCGTGTGATCAAGTCCGTTATCTAAGGTAATCAACGCTAGCGAGCCAGTAAAACCAAATGGAGTTAGATCAACATCGCGGACAAGTGCGTTGGTGACAACTTCTTCTGGCGCACCTTCAGGTAATTTGATTTCGGTAGTCATTACTTTGATCCTCCTGAAAAGTGTGGGTTCTCCCAAATAACGGTGCCGCCCATGCCAAGTCCGATACACATTGTTGTAAGTCCATAACGCACTTCTGGGTGCTCTTCAAAGGCGCGCGCCAAGTTGAGCGCTAGACGGATTCCGGAAGAGGCCAATGGATGGCCTACTGCAATCGCACCGCCATAAGGATTAACGCGAGGGTCATCATCGGCAATTCCAAAGTGATCAAGAAATGCAATTACCTGAACAGCAAATGCTTCGTTAACTTCAAATGCGCCGATACTACACCAGCAAATGCATAAGAAACCAACTTGGCTTTAATGGTTAGCCCAAGTTCTTTTGCTTTATCTTCGCTAGCAAGCAGCGCAGCGGTTGCGCCATCATTTAAACCTGATGAGTTTCCTGGAGTTACGCGGCCGGCGGCGCGGAATGGCGTCTTGAGCGTTGCCAAGCCTTCCATAGTTGTTGTTGGACGTGGTGGTTCATCAACTGTTGCAATACCCCAACCCATCTCAGGAATACGTGCGGCAGTTGGAATCAAATCGCGTTGAATTTTTCCAGCAGCATATGCAGCTGCGGTCTTCATCTGTGAGTTGTACGCATAACGATCTGCGCGCTCTTTCGTTAATTGTGGAAAGCGATCATGTAAACGTTCGGCGGTTGCACCCATGGCGAGCGCATCTTGTTCAACGATGCGCTCTGCAAGAAAACGTGGATTGGGATCAAGTCCATCACCGATTGGATGATTTCCCATATGTTCAACGCCGCCAGCGATTGCGATATCGATTGATCCAATAGCAATTGCACCGGCCAAGGTCGTCATCGAAGTCATTGCGCCGGCACACCAACGATCGACTGAATAACCTGGAACCGTGACTGGTAACCCCGCTAGAAGAGATGCGCTGCGACCTAAGTTCATACCTTGATCGCCGGTTTGCGTTGCTGCTGCGATAGCTACATCTTCAATCGCATCTGGAGAAACTTTAGGATTTCGCTCAAGTAGGCCGCGCATTGCGCGCACCATCAAATCATCAGCGCGCGTTCCGGAGTACATGCTTCCGGCTTTTCCGAATGGGGTGCGAACGGCATCAACTAGGACAACGGTGCGAGACATTTACGACTGCTTTCTCTTAAGCGCCCAACTGCTCTTGCCCTGAAAAGGGCGAGCGCGGGCTTATAGAGAAAGGTTACTGGTCAGTAGCCAAAAGTGGAACAGGCTAAAGGTTAAGCCTTCACCTGCTCGGCGACAGGCGCGCTCTGCTGGCTCTTATCCTTTGAAAGGTATGGGACCAAGACAGCTACTAGATAGGCAGACCAAGCGATAAATTGAATAAAGGAGGTCGTTGTATCAAAGCCTACGGTGCCGCTTAGGAGCGAGGCCAAGATTGATTCCTTTGCGATCCAAGGAGTTACATCCCAGAGGAAGTCATCAACGCCTGGAATCCAACCAAGTTCTTGGAACTCATGGATGCCGTAAGACAAGACGCCGGCTGCGACGATGATTAGCGCAACTCCCGTAACTTTGAAGAATTTTGAGAGATCTAATTTTACAGAACGGTTGTAGATCAAATATCCAAGAACAACTGCCAAGGTAAGCCCAAGAACTAAACCAACTGTTGCAGTTGATGCAGCGCCGACTGTTTTAAAGTTAGTGTAAACAAATAACGCGGTCTCTAAACCTTCGCGGGCAACAGCGAAAAAAGCCACTAAAGCAAGGCTTATTGGGCCTCCAGTGAGTGCGGTATCAACTTTTCCATGTAGCTCGTTGCGAAGTGTGCGCGCTGTGCGCTTCATCCAGAAGACCATCCATGTAACAAGTCCAACTGCGATGAAAGATGTGATGCCAGCAAATAGTTCTTCACCACGATCGGATAATTCAGCTGAGGTGAAAGAGAGAAAAGCACCGAGTGCAAAGGTTGCGGTTAGAGCGGCTGCAACACCGGTCCAGAGCGGCTTAAGAAAATGGCGACGATCTGTGCGAACGATGTAGGCAACGAGAATTCCGACGATTAACGCGGCTTCTAAGCCTTCGCGTAGGGCGATAATGAATGTGCTGAGCATGGGCTAAATCTAGAACGGCCCCCGTATTTACGCAACTTAAGTGTTGCGTAATTCATCACACCTACTCTGGAGCCTGCGCCTCGGATTCAGGCTCACTCTCAGCGACCGCCAGAGGTTCGGTCTCTAAAAGGGCAGATTCCAAGATCGGAGCAACTATCTCGATCTGCCACCCACGGGCCCCGAGATCGGCTAGGGCGGCTGCTACGCCTGATTTAGGGGAGTTCCAGCAGATCCGGCGGACATATTCAGGGGTAATCAAGTTCTCAAATGGGATAACCAACTCATTAGCCTTTGACTGAATATTGGCCTTGGCATGGGTAAGCGGGGCATATCTCTCAGGAAAGCGTTCGCGCCAGATCTTTATCGGAGGCAGTGAGTCGCTATCGGTGCGCACCGGTGGCCATTGGCTCTCGGGCAAGGCAAGGGCATCGGTGACGGCGTTAATCCAGGTGGCGGTATTTTCAAACCAACGCGCTCGCAGACCAATAGGGCGCAGAACCTTCTCTAAATCTTTCTTCGTCTTAATTGGTTTTTCAACAGCTTTCGTTGCAATCTCAACAATCGCGGTATCAGATAACAAGCGCCCTTGTGCGATATCTACTTCTTGAGCGATTTCGGCACGGACTGTCCAGAGCGCTCGCACGATTGCAAGTTGATCGCGCTTTTTAATCTTATGCATTCCCGATGTGCGACGCCAAGGATCAACGCGTGGTGGGGGAGCAGGTGCATCAATAATCGATTGGAATTCTTCTATCGCCCACTTGAGCTTCTTTGAGCTCTCAAGAATTGCATACATCTGGTTGCGAAGTTCAATCAAAAGTTCCACATCAAGGGCGGCGTAATTAAGCCAATCTTGGGGCAAAGGGCGCTGCGACCAATCAACTGCCGAATGTTCTTTGGCGAGCGAGACTTCCATAAGTGATTCCAACAAAGGTCCAAGTCCGACTCGGGGCAGGCCTGCGATACGCCCTCCGAGTTCGGTATCGAAGAGTTGATTTGGGTTAATTCCAAGTTCACGCAAACATGGAAGATCTTGAGTACTGGCGTGCAAAATTACTTCATCGCTCTGCAGAAGCGTATTTAGCTCTTGAAAATACTTATGGTTTGGGCCGAATGGAATCGGATCGATCAAGTGAAGCCCGCCGCCTTCACGTTTGATCTGAATTAGATAAGCACGGGCGCTGTATTTATATCCGGAGGCTCGTTCGGCATCGACTGCAAAAGGCCCGTGACCTGCCGATAACTGCACAAGAGCGGCTGCAAATTTCTGGTCAGTATCAACTACCGGTGGGATTCCATTAGCGGGAGCTAAAAGCGGAACTGAGGTTGGCGCTGCCGAGACTTCTTCTTCAGTAGTTGAAATATCTTCACTCATAAATAAGTTTTATACGCGACGTCGTGCTGCAGAAATTGGCGCTACGCCTTCGACGATTGGTGGAAGCCCGGCAACTTCGCCAAGGAGATTGCACCAAGCCTCGATATGTTTAATCATCTCTGCACTCTCTTTGATAATTGGACTCCATGATGCGCGGATTTCGATTTCAGATTGATCATTACGGGGTGAAAGTTTTCCAAATGATGCGCTGGAAACGCGCGTGACAGTTCCGCTTGGGGCGTTGAATTCGCAACCTGCTGCCGAAAGGGAATCTAGGAGCCAAGACCAGCCAACTTCAGGCAGAAGCGGATCATCTTGCATCGCCTCATCTACATCTGCGCTTAAAAATGTAACGCAGCGGAATTCACCTTCCCAGGTCTCTTGTCCGCCTGGTTCATGCAGCAGAACAAAGCGACCTGATGCAACCTCATCTTCATCATCGCCGAGCAAACCATTTGAAACATCTGCGGTAAATGCAAAAGAGTAAGTTGCTAATTTTTGTGGAGCGGGGACTTCTTCCAAGATGATCTCAGCGCGCGGTGTAGCGGTACGCAAATGTTCGATCATGCGATTAAATTGGTTTAAATCCACTGGTTAATTCTAAAGATAGGACCTGCATTTAAGTGGGAGGCAGGGCGCTTACTCTCTTTTTGCCTGTGTACCCTTAAGCCCATGGCAACTTTTTTAGCCCTTCTCTCAAGCGCTCTTTGGGGAACTGCGGATTATCACGGTGGCAAGTTAAGTAAGAGCCATCCCGCGATTGCAGTGCTCGGAGTAACCCAAGCAATTGGATTAATTTTTGGAATTGGTTTAGTAATTGTTACTGGAGATTATTCTGCAGATGCATTTGGCCCTGATGGTTATTTCATTCCTGGAGCCCTTGCAGGAGTTCTTGGATATATAGGGTTAATTTGTTTATATGCGGGACTTTCTACTGGCCGCATGGGAGTTGTCTCTCCAATCAGCGGTTTAAGCGCTTTGATTCCTGTCGGCTATGCCTTCTTTGTAAAAGGAGATCGCCTTTCTCTAATTTTAAGTATTGGCGCTGCACTTGCGATCGTCGGCGCTTTCTTAGCGAGTGGACCAGAAATTTCTCAAGGACTTCCGCTGAAGCCACTGTTTCTAGCACTTGGCGCAGCAGGGGGTTTCGGTACTGCACTTACCTTTATGGCGATTGGTTCGCAGGGCAGCCCACTTATGACGATGGTGATGATGCGCTTAACAACTTTATTCGTTTCATTAGGAATCTTCGCTAGATATAAAACTTTAGGCGGCTTGAGCTTTAAACATAGCCCGATTTTGATCTTTATCGGTGTTGCAGATTTCTTAGCAAATTTACTTTTGGGGGTTGCAACGACAAAGGGCAACTTAACTCTTGCGATGGTTCTTGGCGCGCTTTATCCGATCTTTACCGCGTTGCTTGCATTCCAGTTCTTACATGAACGACTTCATAAAGTGCAGTACATCGGAATCGCCGCCGCAGTTGCTGGCGTTGCCATAATTTCAGCCTTCTAGATCTTTAATTTACGCGCTTCAAAGAATTGCGTTCCATCAACTTCGCGACTGCTAACTTCTGAGAACTTGGCAAGGAGTTCGTCATAATCAATTTTAGATTCGCCGCCACTTTCTGGCGTAACGCTGAGATAGATTCCATCTAGTGAGCGACTGCTGATTAGGTCGAAAATAAAGTTTGCGCCGCCTTCCACTAAAACGTTGCTGCCGAACTTTTTTATGCCGCGATCTAGCGCCGTACTTGGTGAGCAATTCCACCAATGCGCATTTCGATTGGCAGTAAGCGCGTTAACCATCGAACGAGAGGCAATTACGACCGGCACGGGGGTGCGGTGATACGGCTCGCTGCGAGCGGTTTTGCCACCAATCAAGATGAAATCTGCCGTGCGCCGGCGGGATAGAAATTCGCTGCGATCAGCGCCGCTGGTGATTGCGCGCGATGATCCGCCTTTGGTCGTTGAGCCATCGCTTCCGGTCACCAAAGTTGCATAGACAGCCATGGTCGGAAGGCTATCTCGCGGCAAAGTAGATGTCAGTGCTGGCACGTACCGTTTCCTTCATGATAATTACCTGTGACTCATGTGCAGTTCGCGATATCGGTTGCAACGATTGCGTGCTGACTTTTCTCCTATCAACTCCAAAGAGCGATCAGCGAAACGAAACCTGCGAGATTCCTGATACAACGGCAGAGGTGATTGATCTGCTCTCATCTCGCGGATTAGTGCGTCCGCTGCGCTATAACTCCGCTGGTTGAGCGTAGATAAGAATAAATTCACAGCCAGCCACGCTTATTTCGGTTTGAGTTGCTTGATAGGCCACCGTTAGCCTTAAACCCTATGTTTACCTCAAAGCGCTCTGTGGCGACCCTGATCAGCGCAATGGCCGCGTTGCTCGCTCCGCTACTTACGGTGCCCGCCGCTGATGCTGCTCAAACTTTGGCGCAGGTTCAGGCGCGCGTTCGCCAACTTGAGGAAGAAGCCACAACTGCAGCCGAGGGCGCCCAAGAAGCGAAAGTTAAATTATCTTCGCTAAATGGCCAGCTCCAGGGAATCCAGGCAAAGGCAGCGGTGCAAAGCCAGAGCGTTGCCGCTCTCTCAAAATCCCTTAACGCGATCGCAGTTGAGCAATTTAAAACTGGGGGCTTAAGCCAGAGCCTCGAACTTCTATTTTCTCTAGAAGCCATTACCCGGAAAAAATCTGTGGAACTACGAAAGTTTCAAGCAGCCAAACAGCGACTCACGGCAACTTCGTTAACAGTTAGCGACAAACTCGAACTTGTTAAGGCAACACAGAAGAAGCTGGCAGCGCAGAGCGCGCGTGCAACTGCGAAGCTGGCAGAAGCCGAATCACTTTTGGCAAAGTTAAAGAAGGAAGATCGCGAGCGTTTAGCCAGACTCGCTCAAGAAGAAGAAGATGCCGATCAAGCTTCTTCACTTGCTGCGGCAAAGAAAGCCGGAGCCGTATCCGGTCGTGCTGGAAAAGCTCTGCAATTTGCTTTGAAGCAGATCGGTGACAAATATGTTTTTGGCGCCGATGGCATGACATATTGGGATTGTTCAGGGCTCACGATGCGCGCCTTCCAAACTGCTGGAGTTTCACTGCCGCACTCATCGCGCGCTCAGTTCAACTATGGAAAATCAGTTAAGCGCTCAAATCTAGCTCCCGGTGATCTCGTATTCTTCGGTCGACCAATCTCACACGTTGGAATTTATCTAGGCGGCGGGAAGATGGTCCATGCGCCTCGATCTGGTTCGCGCGTGAAAGTCGCAAGCGCTTCAAATCTTGGAAGAAAACCATTCGTCGGCGCACGTAGACTCTAACTGCCAAAGTTAATGACTGAACTTACTTTAGGGAAAATTCTCTGCATTACAAATGACTTTGGTCCCCGCGCCGGCGGTATCGAAACCTTTGTTATGGGTCTCATAGAACGCGCACCTAAAGGATCGATCATTGTCTATACCTCTTCGCAAGGCGATACAACTGCTTACGATAAAGAATGGTTCCGCGATTTTGGCGTTGAGGTAATTCGCGACAGTTCAAAGATTCTTCTACCGAGCCCTTGGGTGGTTCGAAGGGTGAAGAAAGTCATCGCGCGTTATTCGATCAAACAGGTATTTTTCGGAGCAGCTGCACCGCTTGGTGTAATGGCTCGCGGTCTGCGAAGAAAAGGCGTTCTAAATATCGTTGCACTAACGCATGGGCATGAAGTCTGGTGGGCGAAGTTGTGGCCGTTTTCTTCAGCGATTTCATTTATTGCTAGAAACGTTGATCATCTAACTTATCTCGGTGAATTTACGAAGAATGAGATATCAAAAGCGCTTTCTCCAAAAGAGAAAATGAAGCTCATCAAGATCGCCCCTGGAATCGATACAGATCACTTTGCTCCGGTTCCGAGTTCAGCGCAGTTACGAAAAGATTTAGGGCTAGCCGATAAGAAAGTGATTGTTAGCGTTGGCCGCCTTGTACACCGTAAGGGCCAAGATATTCTGATTCAATCAATGCCTGAAGTACTCGCCAAACATCCAACTGCCCATATTTTGATGGTTGGTGAAGGTCCATATCGAAAAGACCTCACAAAGATGGTTTCGGAACTTAACCTCATCGATGCGGTGACCTTTATCGGACGCATTCAATATAAAGAACTTCCGCGCTATATCTGCGCTGGCGATATCTTTGTAATGCCTTCCAGATCTCGATTGGCTGGCCTTGAAGTAGAAGGCCTTGGAATTGTTTATCTTGAGGCAAGTTCGTGTGCCTTGCCGGTAATCGCAGGGCGCTCTGGGGGAGCACCGGATGCAGTCGATGAAGGCGTTACTGGTTATAGCGTTGATGGCACTTCGCCGCTAGAAGTTTCTAAAGCAGTAATTAAAATGTTTGATGATCCAATTAATGCGAGAGAAATGGGTCAGGCGGGTCGCAGTTGGATCATTGATAAGTGGCGCTGGGAAATTTGGTCGAAAGAATTTAACTCGCTCTTTAGATAATCCCTGACTCAACTCCGACCCTAATTGCAGCCAGGCGACTGGTGACCTCGAATTTTCGATAAATTGAACTCACATGAGTCTTAAAAGTTGATTCCGAGATATGTAGTTGTGATGCCATTTCGCGCGTATCTCCAACGCCGGCAAGGGCACGCAACACCTCAACCTCTCGTTGTGTAAGCAGTTTGGCTGCAGAAACTGTCTTTAGTGCGGAAACAATCTCCGATGCAGTAAAGGAATTCGGAGCAACTAGCGCTCGTTTCAGCACAGAGATCAACTCAGACAGTGGGGCGCTCTTCTTAACGTATCCACTGGCGCCAGCGCTCATTGCAGCAATTAGATCGCTTTCGCTATCGCTCATGGTGAGTATCACGATCGCGATTTCCTTTGAACTTTTTCGTGCCCACCGAATTAGATCCAAACCGCTGCCATCGGGAAGATTCAAATCGACAACCATCGCATCTGGATTGGTGTGCGCTAGCTGCGCCATCGCTTCAGATTTAGTAGCTGCCATTGCACAACAAACCATTTGCGCATCTTCTACCGCGCGGGTCAAACCTGCACGAACGGCGGCATGATCATCAACAACCAAGATTCTTGGCTGGCGTTCTGCAATTTTCACAGAACTACTTTTATACAGGTCCCATTCTCAGAGGAGATAATCTGCATTTGTCCATGAAGTTGTTCAACGCGCTCTTTAACTCCAACTAAACCTAAACGTCCTAAACCTGAGGTATTCACCTGCGCACCTCCGACTCCGTTATCGCTCACCTCTAAGTAGGTGCGATTTTCAACGCCTTTTAAAAGGACTTCAATATGGCTAGCCCCAGAGTGAACCTTTGCATTGCGAAGCAACTCTGTCGCGATCGCTTTTAATTCAGGCTGGTAGGAATTGGGAATAGCGAAGTTGCTAATGGAATGGGTTACCTGCAGATCACCACAAATTTCGTTAATCAACTGGTTGAGCGCATCCTGGAAAGTGGTTACCTGGGGATCGCGCAGCGCATACATCTCGCGCCGAACTTTCGAGATGAGATCATCGACCTTAAAGCGCAGTACGCGAATTTCACGACGTGATTCAACCGTTGATTCACTTGCCCCCAAGAGCAGATCTAACTCGTACCCGAGAGCAACGTTGCTCACTTAGCGAAGAGCTCGGATATCTCCTTAGCAAACTCCTGTGCCACCACATGTCGCTTAATTGAAAGCTTTGCCGTCAATTGACCGCCTGCGATTGTGAAATCTGTAGGAAGGATTGTGAATTTGCGAATTGATTCGGCTTTACTGACCGCTTTATTGGCTTCATCGACCGCTGTCTGAATCACTGAAATTAGATCAGGATCTTGGGTCAACGTTGCGATTGTTGCGCCATCTTTCTTATTGGCAGCAATCCAACCTTTAAGCGCTTCTTGATCGATGGTCACTAGCGCTGCAATAAATGGTTGGTTATCGCCAACTACAACGCATTGACTTACGAGTGAATGGGCGCGCAGACGATCTTCCAGGACTGCAGGCGCAACGTTCTTTCCACCCGCAGTAACGATTAGCTCTTTCTTGCGTCCAACAATTGAAAGGAAGCCATCTTCATCGATCTTTCCGAGGTCACCTGATTTAAACCAGCGATCTTCGGTGAAGACTTCGGCATTTGCTTCATCGTTCTGCCAATATCCGCGCATCACGATTGGTCCTCTGATTAGAACTTCACCATCATCGGCGATCTTGACGGAAGTTCCTGGAATAGGTTTTCCAACAGACCCAACTTTAATTGCACCAGTCATATTCAAAGTTGCGCCCGCAGTTGTCTCAGTTAATCCGTAACCTTCATAGATGGTTACGCCAGCGCCACGATAGAAGTGTCCAAGGCGACTTCCAAGAGGTGCACCACCAGAAATTGCGGCTTCTACATTTCCGCCGAGCGCGGCGCGGATCTTTGAAAATACCAACTTGTCGAAGAGTGCATGCTTAAGAGTTAAGAGCGGATTAAATCCACGCTTATCCATGGCTTCGCTATATGCAATTGCAACGTCGGCTGCTTTACGGAAGATCTTTCCCTTGCCGGCTGCATCGGCCTTTGCCTCTGCACCGTTATAAACCTTTTCAAAAATACGTGGCACAGCAAGAACGAAGGTTGGCTTAAAGGAGGCGAGATCAGGTTGCAATCTGCCAACTGGATCGCTGCAATGCGCTAAGTGAAGACCGGCGCGAATTGCACCAATCTGAACCATGCGACCAAATACGTGGGCAACAGGTAAGAAGAGAAGTGTTGATCCACCTGGCTTTAAGAAGAGATTGCTAGCGCCTTCAACAACATTTCCGCACTCAGATAAGAAGTTGCCGTGCGTTAGTTGTACGCCCTTTGGCTTACCAGTTGTTCCAGATGTGTAGATAAGAGTTGCGAGAGTATCTGGAAGCAAGGCGTTGCGGCGGCGATCGATCTCATCATCACCAATATGAGCGCCAGCTGCGGCAAGAACCGATAGAACATCCTCGGTCATAGTCCAAATATGTTTGGTGTGAGAAGGAAGAACTGTGTTAACTAGCTCGCGGTGAGTTGGAGTTTCTACGATTAATCCAACAGCGCCAGAATCGGAAAGAATCCAATCTACTTGTTCGGCCGAAGATGTTTCATAGATAGGAACAACGCATCCACCTGCGAACCAAATTGCAAAATCAAGAATCGTCCATTCGTAGCGTGTGCGAGCCATAATTGCGACGCGATCACCGATTTGAATTCCGGCGGCAACTAAACCTTTGGCAGTTGCGCGAACTTCTTCCTCTAACTCTTTTGCAGATACCTTCTGCCATCCATCACCTAAGGGACGCGAAAGCATTGTGCGATTAGGTTCAAACCAAGCGCGCTCAGCGATTAAATTGGTTAAGTTTCCGGTCGATGCCGCAGGGACAAGTGCTGGGATTGAGATCTCGTTCATGGCGCTAACGCTAGCGCCCACTGTGAAAAATTGGGAGAGGCTACGAAGTACTTTTTTCGTAGCGTTCTCAGGTAACCTACAGCCATGAGCGATATGAGCAGTTCAACGATCTCCATCGATGCCCCACTTGATCAGGTTGCAGCCACCCTCTTTGCGATTGCGGATTACCCACAATGGTCAGGTGCCTTTAAAAAGGTAGATGTTCTGGAGAGCGATGGCCAAGGTCGCGCGACCAAGGCCACCTTGTCTGTTGATGCTGGCGCGGTAAAAGATGTTGTAACTCTTAACTTCGAATGGTCTGAAGCGCCAAGCAAGGTCACCTTCTCATTAGAAGATGCCAATATTTTAACGAAGATGGATGGCGCATATTTACTCAAGAGCCTTGACTCCGATACGACCTCTGTTACCTACGAGCTTTCGGTAGGTTTATCGATGCCTATTCCAGCGATGATGATTACAAAGCAAGAGAAGTCAACAATTGATTCTGCGCTTAAACAACTTAAAGAACATATAGAAGGCTGATTTCTTCACCGAGATCAAGGGCCCTTAAGAACCTTAATGAGTAAAGATAATTCAAATACCATCGGCATAGATGTCGGTGGCACAAAGGTACTTGGTGGCGTCGTCTCACCAACAGGTGAAATTCTTGCAACTGCCCGCCGAGATACTCCGCGCGAAGGCGGCAAGGCGTTAACCCAAACTATCGCCGATGTCGCAAACGAATTATCAAAGGAATACCCAGTCGAATCAATTGGCGTGTCAGCGGCTGGATTTATCTCATCTGATCGTCAAACGATTCTGGCAACTCCAAATATCGCTGGTTGGAACGATGTAAATCTAGTTCAAGAGCTGAAGCAAATTATTGGAAATCGAATAGTTTTAGAAAATGATGCGAACTCTGCCGCCTGGGGCGAATTTAAATTTGGAGCAGGACGCGGCCGTAAAGATTTAATGATGCTCACCTTAGGTACCGGAGTCGGTGGAGGTTTAATCCTTGACGGTTCAGTCTTTAGAGGAGCTTTTGGAATAGGCGCTGAATTAGGTCATATTCGAGTTGTACCCGATGGACATCTCTGCGGATGCGGAATTCGTGGCTGCCTTGAACAATATGCGTCAGGTTCCGCACTGATGCGACATGCGCGAGAAGCGATCAACGCTAGCCCTGATCTTGCAAGAAATTTACTGGCACGCGGTGATGGAACACTTGAAGGGCTTAAAGGCCATCACATAACTGAAGCAGCGCGCGATGAAGATCCAGTTGCTCTGGCGGCATTTAATACGATGGCGAGTTACTTAGGAGCAGGTATCGCATCGCTCTGCGCAGTGATCGATCCATCATGCATCGTTTTAGGTGGGGGAGTTATCGATGCCGGTGAGCTTTTCTTATCACCAACACGCAAGGCTGCGCTGAGTCTTATTCCATTCTCTGGAAAGCATCCTTACCCCGAAATCGTTCCAGCAGAACTGGGCAATAACGCCGGATTAGTTGGCGTGGCAGATCTCTCTAGAATTTAAAGCGCGGCACCATCGTCGTCGCGAAAGGTTGGGCCGTTCTTCCATTTCTTAATTGAATTGATAGCGCGCTTAAATGTTTCACCTAAACCAACTTTTGGTGGAGCTGGTGGTTGAAAACGATTCTGATCTTCAAATTTATCTAGTTCATCTAAATACGTTGTTGGAGAAGATTCATCAAGTGAAAGACCTTCAACCATTGATTGAAATTCCAAATCGATCAACTCGCGTTCATTGGCGTCATCTGGCTCACCGCGTCCAGGATCTTGTCCGCTCATCGCTTGCGCTCCATGGTTCATATTCGCACATTAGGTTGGTTATGGCTTGGTTAAGCGGTAAATTAACGCCATGAACAACCTGCCTTACGGCATTCTGCGCGCATTCTTAACG
>JAPLBI010000052.1 GCA_026392815.1 Actinomycetota bacterium | reverse complement strand
CGAAAAGGCAGCGGTAAAACGCTTTATTCAAGCAGCAAGCGACCATGGCGTTAAAGGCCAAGTAACTGTCCTTGCTGAGACCGCCCGAACCGCAGTTGATGCCGCCAATGGTTTAGGCATTGAAGTTGGGCAGATCGCCTCTTCTCTTATCTTCAAACTTCCTTCAGGCAATCCCCTATTGATTATCACCAGTGGTCGCCATCGCGTTGATACTGAGTTAGTCGCCAAGAATTTAGGTATCGCCGAACTTGGCCGCGCCGATGCCAACTATGTAAAAGAAGTTTCTGGTTATTCAGTCGGCGGAGTGAGCCCACTGGGGTGGATTTCTAAGCCAGAAGTAATCCTGATTGATGAAGCGTTAAACGATTTCGACGTTGTTTGGGCTGCTGCTGGACATCCCCATGCGGTGTATCCAACAACCTATGACGAACTTATTACTTGTACTGGTGCTAAGCCAATGGTTGTAGGAGACTAGTTAAATGAAGAACAAAACTTTAATAACCGCAGTTTTTGCTTCTTTTGCTTGGAACCTATATTTAGTTGGCGGTGTCATGTTGGGTGCTTCATACGCACTTGATCGAGCAGCTGGTGGGCAATTTGAGGTCTTTCCCAGTTACATAAGAATTCTTTACATTTTAAATTTTGCCCTAATTGCCTATCAGGTAGTGATTTTTACTCGCTTCTCCTACGGCCTAGCGGTTAAGCCAGAATGGATAGTTAAAGCTTTTGTAATTCTGGGCGCATTGGGAATTCTTGCTAATGCAGCATCTCGAAGCGCTAATGAGCGTTGGAACGTTATCCCAGCATTAATCATTTCATTTGCTTTTTATCGAATTTTAAAGTCTGATACAAAAAGAACAGAAGTAGCGGCGTAGGTGCTTTTAGTGCGAGTCCAAGATCAAACATCAAAGAGCGCTTCCGCAATGGTTGTTGGGGATTAAAGATGCTTACTTTAGGAATGGTCGCAATTGTCGTAGACGATTATGACGTAGCGATTGCACACTATGTAAATGATTTGGGCTTTATCTTGATTGAAGATACTGAACTAACGCCTGAAAAACGTTGGGTTGTAGTCGCACCTGGTGACACGGGAGGAAAGATTTTGCTGGCTAAAGCGGCGAATGAGGCGCAGGTAGCTGCAATAGGAAACTCAACAGGTGGTCGAGTTGGTTTCTTTATGTACACAACTAATTTTAATGAAACCTACGAACTCTATAAATCTCGTGGGATCGAATTTACCGAAACTCCGCGACAAGAGAGTTTTGGTCAGGTAGTTGTTTTCAAGGATAAGTACGGAAATAAGTGGGATCTAATCGAGCAGCTCCGCCAATAACTTTTCTACTCGAGCTTTGATCTCATCGCGAATTACACGCACTGGCTCAATCCCCTGTCCTGCTGGATCTTCAAGTACCCAATCTTCATATCGCTTACCAGGATAGAACGGGCAGACATCACCGCAACCCATGGTGATAACCGCATCTGATTCTTGTACTGCCTCAGGTGTTAAAACTTTTGGAGTGTTATTTGCAATATCGATTCCGACTTCGGCCATCGCTACGACGGCAACTGGGTTAATCGAATCTTTAGGAGCGGAACCGGCAGAAAGTACTTCTACGCGCCCCTGCCCGAGTTCGCGCATAAAGCCCGCAGCCATTTGTGATCGACCTGCGTTGTGTACGCATACGAATAGAACTGTTGGCTTACTCATTTACTTCTCGTTTCCTGTTTTATTTGGGGAATTTATAAATGTAGTTAGTACCAGGCCAAGCGCGGCTCCGATAATTTGTGCGGCAATAAATGGAAGTACAGATCCTGGTGCGATACCAGCGAAAGTATCTGAGAGCGTTCTAGCCACGGTCACTGCCGGATTGGCAAAGCTAGTTGATGAAGTGAAGAAATACGCTGCTGATATGTAAGCGCCGACAAGAACTGGAATCTTGGCTTCGCTCTTTTGCGCGATGGCGGTGAATATAATGAAGACTAGGCCAGCGGTTGCCAGAATCTCGCTAACGAAGAGTTCAGCGCCGGTTCTGTCTTTCTGGGAAATTTCGATTATTGGTAAGTTAAAGATGAAGTTAGCGAGTGCAACCCCAATCACCGCGCCAAGCAACTGTGCTACTAAGTAAGCGGCAGCGAGAGATGCTGTGATGTTTTTCTTGTACAACTGGATCGATGTCACCACTGGATTGAAGTGGGCGCCGCTAATTGGGCCAAGCAAGGTTATTAAGATGTAGAGAATCAATCCGGTTGCCGCTGAGTTAATTGTTAACTGCACGCCAACATCTTTTGAAAGATTGGTCGCCATTACCCCTGAGCCGATTACTACGAGCAAAAGGGTGGCGGTGCCAAAGAGTTCCGCGATCGTTCTTCTCAGATTCACCTCCCTATCTTCGGCTATAGATGAACGGGTAATAACCAGCGCCACGGAGTAATATCTGAATTTAAGATGAACCTTTCATTACAACTCTTCCCATCCAAGGCTGATTCAGCGCCTCACATCGTGTTGGTGCATGGGTTGGGTTCGGCGGCAACTGCCTGGAAGCCTTTGACCCCATTGCTGCAATCTCGCTATAACGTGATCACCGTCGATCTTCCTGGTCACGGTAAGACTCCGCTGGATAAGACCCAGCCTATGGATCCACATTCGCTAGCAAAACTCGTTGTGAAAGAAGTTGCCAATCAATTTGGCGTTACAAGTTTTGATTTAGTTGGAAATTCTTGGGGTGGTTGGATCGCACTTGAAATGGCGGCCGACCATCCTCAATCCGTTAAGAGCGTTGTCGCTCTAGCGCCAGCAGGATTCTGGCTGGCATCTTTTGTGCAGAGTTTTCCTGGAGAAAAAGCCATTCGTTTATTTGCCAAAAGTACGGCTGCGATCGCCCCAATATTTCTTAACTTTGAATGGGCGCGTAAGTATGGCTTTGAATCTGTTAGCCCGCGTTGGCGCGAATTTACTGAAGAGCTTTGTCTAGATGCCACAACGGCGATGGCTAACTCCCCCGGTTATGTCCCAGGATCAAATGGAATGTTACAGAAACGTTTTGATTCGAAGATAGATCCAAAAATTCCGGTAACAATTATCTTTGGCGATTCAGATAACACTCTGCCGGCCTCGATTTGCCAAGAGCGCACCATGGCGCCAGCGCACTCGCAGTGGAAAGTATTTAGTGAATGCGGCCATGCACCAATGTGGGATCACTCAGAGGAAGTTGTAGCAGAGATTTTTGCAGCAGCAGGTTTCAATAGATGAATAATGAATTAGTCACCGTTATCTACTTCTGGAAGATAAAGAGGAGCAAAGTGGGTTTCGCACTGCTTCGGATGGCGCTAGATCGCGGCGGCCTTCGCAGATTCAAGGGTGTGCGTTTTGCCAAGATGCTTGGTGCGGGAAAGGGTGAAACATTTACCCCGCGCGACGCTGATATAACTCGCTGGGGTGCGCTAGTTGTTATTGAGCAATCTCAACTGGCTGCGCTAGATAGCTCAAAGTTAGTAAAGCGCTGGCGGAAAAATAGCAGCGATGAAGTTCGATATCTCGTTGATCCGATTTCATCGCATGGTTTATGGGCCAAGGTAAATCCCTTTGAATACGTAAAGAGCGCCGGCGATGGTGAAGTTGTTGCAATTACCCGAGCTCGAATCAAGTGGGCCCAAAATGTGCGCTTCTGGAAAGCCGTTCCACCAGTTACTTCGAGTCTGCATTCATCTCCCGGTTTATTGCAGACCATCGGAATTGGTGAAGCTCCGATAGGCCTGCAAGGAACTTTTTCACATTGGCGATCAGGAAGCGATCTACGTAACTTTGCATACAAGGGTGCGGCGCATCAAGAAGCGATTGCGGCCACTGAACGCCATGCTTGGTATGCCGAAGAACTCTTTGCCCGCTTTGCAGTGCGTGAAATTCGCGGTTCGCTTAGTAAATAGCGGTTTCTACTCAAGCGATTACTAGGGCAGACTTAGCCCATGTCGATCCGTCATTACAACCCCCGCAGGCGTCACCGCCGCGGTATCTCGGATCGCTCCCGCCTCTTTCTCTATCTGGTGCTTGGCATCGCTCTGCTCTTACAAGTTTCCTATCCGCTTCTTGATGGAGAAGCACTTCGCGTTGTAACTATCTCCACCGTTTATTGGGGCGCCGGCGCCATGGCGCTACATGCGCTGTTGTCATACGGTGCACGATATGCATTTACATATTTAGCTATTGCGCTAACTTTCGGTTTCTTTATTGAATTAATTGGCGTCTCTACTGGTTGGCCATTTGGCGTCTATTCATATGATCCATCACTTGGTCCGCAATTAATTAGCGTTCCACTTGTTGTGCCATTTGCTTGGGCGATGATCGCGCATCCAGTCTTATGTGTTGCGCGCCGAGTGACTAAGAACTGGGTGTTTCTCTACGGTGGCTTCGGAATGATGGCCTATGACTTATTCCTTGATCCGCAGATGGTTAGCGGTGGTCGCTGGACTTGGGAGGTAACTGGCTCACATGTTCCTTTCACTCCTGAAATTCCACTCTCTAATGCATTTGGATGGTTGTTATCTGGCATGGCTTTGATTGCAGTTTTGCACTTAGTTCTACCGCGCGATCGCCGCAAGCAGAGCGCAAGTTACACCGCAGTTGATTTCTTCTTGATCTGGACTTGGTTTGGCGGCATCGTTTCAAATCTATTCTTCTTTGATCGCCCAGGTATCGCATTCTTATTCGGAACGGTTTATGGCACCTTCCTTGCACCTTATCTCTTCTCACGCTGGCTCGGGCGCCCTTAACAATTTAACTTGTATTGAATAAATCGTGCTAACTAACTTAATTTTCTTTGCATCCGTTGCCCTTCTTTGGCTGGCCGTCGCAAACTTCTTTACGATCCGCCGTCCAGCTCCCGCCGTAGAACGTAGCGAAACTGTAACTATCTTGATTCCGGTGCGTAATGAAGCGGAAAACATTGCAGATCTAGTACTTAGCTTGCAGGCTCAGCAATTCATAAATAAACCAGAGATTATTTTCATTAACGACTCATCAACCGATGAAACATCTGAGAAGTTGCAGGAAGCCAAAGATGGTGGCGCTCAAATTAAAGTTATCAACGCACCCGCACTTCCAGATGGTTGGTTGGGTAAACCTTGGGCTTTGCAGCAAGGATATTTGCAGGCTAAGGGTGAAATCGTTGTAACTCTGGATGCAGATGTTCGTTTAACTTCCACCGCCATTTCTCAGGCACTTGGCATGCTGGGCGATCGCTCATTTATCTCGCCTTATCCACGACAGATCGCCAAGACTTTTTCAGAACGATTGATTCAACCGCTACTGCAATGGTCCTGGATGAGTACCGTGCCACTGCGTATTGCCGAAAAATCTACGCGCACTTCTTTAGCAGTTGCCAACGGTCAATTCTTTCTGGTGCGCAAAAACTCTTTAGATCAAATAGGTGGATTTACCTCGATCGCTAGCGAAGTTCTGGATGATATGGAACTTGCCCGTGCGCTTATTAAATCTGGCGCATTTGGCGGAGTCGCTGATGGATCAACGCTTGCGCAGACCCGCATGTATAAAAACTTCTCTGAAATCAAAGCTGGGTATGGAAAATCTCTCTGGAAAGCATTCGGCAGTCAGAGCGGTAGCGCAGCTGCGATCACATTTCTCTTTCTTACCGGCATCGCTCCAGTAATTGCTTGGTTTGGTGGCCATCCCCTGGGCTTCTTCGCCTATCAATTTGTAGTTATAACTCGCGCACTTAGCGCAGCGCGTTCGCGCGGGCGAATCCTAGATTCAATTCTGCACCCAATCTCTTCTGCGATCTTGATCTATTTGATTATCTACAGTTGGCGCGCCCGTGGCGCAGTAACGTGGAAAGGTCGCACGCTGTGAGCAAAGGTAATTCCACTAAACCTGCCGTTGCTGTAATCGGTGCCGGCATGGGCGGAATGGCAACTGCAGCTCGTTTAGCAAAGGCCGGCCACCAAGTAACTGTCTATGAGGCATCTAATCGTCATGGCGGTAAGTGCCGAACTGAATGGATCGGCAATTACGCATTCGATACCGGCCCATCACTTTTAACTCTTCCTGCCGTCTATCGTGATTTCTTTCAGCGCACCGGTGAAGTCATGGGTCGAGTTCTAGAGCTGGTTCCCGTTAATCCATCATTTGATTACCGTTTTGCCGATGGCAAGTCAGTTAAGTTTGCCAACTTGTCTCGCAAAGAGACTTTGGCGGCAATCACCGAATCGCTCGGCGCAGAAGCTGGGCAAGAGTGGGATCGCGTAATGCGCACCGCTGAAGCGATGTGGGATGTCTCGCGCGAACCATTTATCGAATCTGAACTGCGTTCTATTGCATCTCTTTTGAAGCGTCCAACTCTGCTTCGCGACTTACGAATCATTTCTCCTTGGAAATCACTGCGTGGGCTAAAGATTAAAGATATTCATCTACGAAACATCTTGGATCGCTATGCAACCTACAGCGGTTCTGATCCACGCGTTGCACCTGCGGTGCTGGCATCGATTGCCTTCGTCGAAGAGGCCTTCGGTTCTTGGCATATTAAAGGCGGGGTAGGAAAGCTAGCTGATGCCGTTTATCAACGTTGTCTTGATCGCGGAGTTAAATTTGAATTCGACTCCCCCATTACTGCGATTAACCACAATGGTAAATCTGTAACTGGCCTTTCACTTGGCGATGGGCGATCAATTGACTACGAAGTTGTCGTAGCAAACGCTGATGCTTCGCTGGTATACGGCAAGTTGATTTCAGGCAAGGTCTCAAAGTTAAAGCGCACTCGCAAAAACTTAGCAAAAGCTGAGCCTTCACTTGCTGGATTCTCACTTCTACTTGGACTTCGTCCGACTGATCAGCCAACAGGTTTATCGCATCACAATGTCTTGTTTCCCAAAGATTACGATGAAGAGTTTGAAGATATCTTCAGCCGCAAAGTGCCAGTTGCAGATCCAACAATCTATATTTGTGCACCAAATGACGATGCGATGGTTAAACACCCCGGGCATGAGGCTTGGTTCGTGCTGGTTAACGCACCGCACCATGGCGATAGCGATGGCTTTAACTGGAACGATAAAGATGCCAACCACCGATACGCGATGAAGATTATCGATGCCATCGAAGCGCGCGGAATTTCAGTAAGAGATCGCTTAGAGGTTTTAGAGATTCGCACGCCTGCGGATCTCGAGCGCACAGTTATGGCGCCAGGTGGATCAATCTATGGAACTTCTAGCAACGGAGCGCGTTCCGCATTTTTGCGCGCTAAGAATCGTTCTCCGCTAAAGGGTTTGTACTGCGTTGGTGGATCGGCACATCCAGGTGGAGGTTTGCCGTTAGTTGGTTTAAGCGCCGAAATTGTTGCGCAAGCAGTTGTGGGCCCAACGACCCACTAAGTAAAAGCTAAATAGTTGAAGTGCGGCGAGAACTGCCATCACTGGAGTTACTAAGTTAAAGCCGATTGCGTAGGCAACCAGGGCGATAAAGATAAAACTAGCGCGCACAGGTCGTTCTGCTGGCGTAACAACTCCAACT
>JAPLBI010000182.1 GCA_026392815.1 Actinomycetota bacterium | reverse complement strand
TTGTCGCTTTTCAAACGCAGGTAGTTCCAATAGTTGGCGTTGCCATCTATTCAGTGGCATCTATTGCAGGACAGACTGCGTCATCGCTATTTGTTGACCGGATCGGGTTAACCGGCGGTGGCAAGAAAGCGATTACCAAGCGCCGAGTTTTGGCAGCCTTTGTGACTGTATTTGCCGTCTTGGTTTCGGTAATTGATCGAATTGATGCGCAAAATCTCTCGCTATTTGCAGTGTTTTTCGGCGTTTTTGCGGGAGCGATAGTTGGCGTCCAAAGAGCGTTAAATGGTCAGATTAACGAGAGTACGCAGCAAAGCTTCACAACTTCTTTGCTCAACTTCATCATGGGTACAACATTCTTACTGATCTTCCTTATTCTTGCAGCGCTAGTAACTCAAGTTGAAATAGTCGCACTTCCATCTGGTCCTTGGTGGATGTATACCGGCGGAACAATTGGAGTTATCTACATCGCATTCACATCAACAATTGTTCAACATCTAGGCGTTCTAACATTTACTTTAATTAGCGTGGGCGGGCAACTCGTTGGTTCCTTACTTATTGACCTTTACTCACCAACTCAAGGTGTGCAGATTAGCGCTTACTTAGTAACTGGAATTCTTATGACTTATCTGGGCGTGGTTGTCGGTGGCGTCGGTAATTCACAAAAGCGGAGATTATTGAAGCGCCAATAAAGAAAGCGGCGATTGCGTAAGAAAAATTCTTAACCCAAGGAATAGAAGCTGCGTAGTAACCAGCCAGAGTAATTCCTACACCCCATAAAAGTGCCCCAAGAACATTTGCAGATAAGAAACGGTAGTAGTTCATCTTTGCTGCGCCGGCTATTGGTGGAACGAAGGTGCGAATCCATGGGAAGAATCGAGCAGCGACAACAGCCCACCAGCCAGTTCTTTCATAGAAATCTTCCGCGTTTCTAATCATCTTCTGTACGCGCAGAGATTCCCGCTTATCTAGATAAGGACGACCTACAACTCTGCCAATCACGAACCCAACTTGATCTCCGAAGAATGCGGCGAGAAAGATCGCAGATACCAAAATTACGATATTTATATTTCCATGGATAGCCGCCACAAGTCCGGCGCTAAAGAGAATGGAATCGCCGGGTAAGAAGAATCCAAAGAGCAAGCCAGTTTCAATAAAGACAATTCCAGCTACTACTACATAGAAGATAAATGGTGCGAGGGTAGAGAGTTGTGAATCAAAAGAGGCTGCAATCTCCATTTAAACGCTCTTTTTAACCGCTGCCGCCACCTTTGCGACAACCTGTGAATCGAAGACGCTAGGAACGATGAATGAAGCATTTAACTGAGAATCGGAGACACAAGATGCGATCGCTTCAGCTGCTGCAATCAGTAATTCATCTGTGATCTTGTGGGCCTGTGCATCTAAAAGACCGCGGAAAATTCCAGGGAAGGCAAGAACATTATTTATTTGATTAGGTTGATCGCTTCGCCCTGTTGCAACAACAGTTGCATACTTGCGGGCGATAACTGGATCAATTTCTGGATCTGGGTTGGCAAGTGCAAAGACAATAGAGCCCTTAGCCATTCCAGCGACATCTTCTTCAGTCAATACATTTGGAGCGCTAACGCCAATAAAGACATCGGCTCCCTTCATGGCATCTGAAATTTTGCCTGAGAATCCAGCTGTTACACATCCATCTTTATCGAAAGCAATTATCTTTGAGGCGCCACTCTTGGTTAACAGCCGCGCAATTGCAGTTCCGGCAGCGCCAGCACCGCTCATAACAATAGTGATCTCACTCATCTTCTTCTTGACCAGCTTGAGTGAGTTAGTTAGTGCCGCCAGTACGACTATCGCTGTGCCATGTTGATCATCATGAAAAACTGGAATATCTAACAATTCGCGCAAACGTTCTTCGATTTCAAAACAACGCGGCGCAGAGATATCTTCCAAGTTGATTCCGCCGTAAACAGGAGCAATCAATTGAACTGTGCGGACAATCTCATCAACATCTTGGGTATCAAGACAGACTGGCCAAGCATCAACATCTGCAAAGCGCTTAAAGAGCGCAGCCTTGCCTTCCATAACTGGCAAGGCAGCTGCTGGTCCAATGTTTCCAAGGCCAAGAACTGCAGAACCATCAGTGACGACAGCGACGGTATTTCGCTTCATGGTTAGGCGACGTACATCTGCTGGATCATCAACGATCGCCTGACAGATCCGTGCAACACCAGGTGTGTAAGCGCGCGATAGGTCATCACGAGTCTTTAGCGGGACCTTTGATTGAACCTCGAGCTTTCCACCAAGGTGGAGTAGAAATGTTCGATCGCTAACCTTGCGAACCGTTAGCCCTTTATGAGCAGTTAACGCGAGATTGATTTCTTGTGCATGATCAGCATCAATGGTGTCGCAAGTTACGTCGATTACAACTCGTTCAAGAAGTGACTCCACAACGTCAAGTGCAGTAATTGTTGCACCGGCACCTGTAATCGTTGCGGTAATTAGCGCAACAGGCTGAAGTTCAGGAGAACCTTCAACACGGATTGTGATTCCGTATCCTGGGGAAGTTGAGGCCACTTAAACAACACCATAGAGACGATCGCCGGCATCGCCAAGACCGGGAACGATGTACCCATGTTCGTTGAGTTTTTCATCAAGTGCGCCAGTAACTAAAGTAATTGGAACACCTGATTTTGCAAAGGCATCTTCCAAAACTTTAATTCCTTCTGGCGCCGAGAGAATACAGATTGCAGTTATGTCATCTGCACCGCGCTCGATTAGGAAGTTAATTGCAGCAACTAACGTTCCACCAGTTGCCAACATCGGATCTAAAACAAAGCATTGCCGTCCAGCTAAATTTTCTGGAAGTCGGTTTGCATAAGTACTTGCCTTTAAAGTTTTTTCATCGCGAACCATGCCCAAAAATCCGACTTCAGCAGTTGGGATCAACCGAGTCATACCCTCGAGCATTCCAAGGCCAGCGCGCAAGATTGGGACAACAACTGGACGAGGATCGGAGAGTTTTAACCCAGTTGTCTGAGTGACTGGAGTCTTAATGGAAACTTTTTCAGTTCTGACTTCACGCGTTGCTTCGTAGGCGAGCAGGGTCACAAGCTCCTCAACTAAGTGGCGGAAAGTTGGGGAATCCGTTCTTTCATCGCGTAGGACGGTCAACTTATGAGTGATAAGCGGGTGGTTGGCGACGTGAACTTTCATAGCACCTACCTTACAGGGGTTTTCATCTAGCCCAATGAGTGCCAATATGTCTGATGTGAGTGATGCAAATTACGAAGCAAGTTCCGACGGAGTTGTCGCGGCTAACGAGGTCGATATCGCCGTTGCTGCCTGGCACGAGGAGGGACGCTGGAACCTAGCGTTGTTACCTGACGCACATGATCTGCCACACATTATTGATCGCCTTAAATCACAACAAACAAATGGTGGCGCAATAGCACTTCTAGCAATTGATGAAGAATTTTTTATGTTGATCCGTGTTTTAGGTTCGCATATCAGCATGTTTTTAAGCGATGTAACTTGCGCACTTGATTATGAAGTTGCTGCAGAATTCTTAGAGCTTTGTGATTTAGATTCACCGGAGGAAGATGATGAACCACTTCCCGTTGGACATCTAGAAATTTTGGCAGACCTCGGCGTTAACTCAATGGAGATCTCTGCTCTCTGTGATGATGCTGAACTTTTCCCTGACGAACAACTCGAAGCAATTGCTAGTCGCTTAGGATTCGCAGATCAATTTGCGGAATTATTGGAGCTATAAGAATTTCTACCCACACACCTGAATCGCTGATGCAAGAAGCGATCGCAATTGCACGTCAAGCAACCGCTACGGGAGATGTTCCTGTCGGTGCTTTAGTAATCAATAAAGATGGCGTTGTTATTGGTACTGGATCTAATGAAAGAGAAGCAAATAACGATCCGACTGCACACGCTGAAATTGTTGCTATCCGCAACGCTGCGGCACGAATACAAAATTCACGTTTAGACGGTTGCACACTGGTTGTAACTTTGGAGCCTTGTCCAATGTGTGCCGGAGCAATTGCCCAATCAAGAATTTCACATCTGATATTTGGCGCATGGGATGCCAAAGGCGGAGCAGTTGGCTCGGTTTGGGATGTTATTCGTGATCCACGTTCGCTTTACAAGCTAGATGTAACAGCAGGAATCTGCGAAAGTGAGTGCGCTGATTTACTGCGAGATTTCTTTGAAGGTCAGCGCTAAGCAAGAAGTTCGTAAGACGGATTTAAGATAGTAAAAGCGCCTTCTTCTTCTCCGACCATTCCTTCAGCGCGAATCTGTGAACCAACATCAAGACAAGCAATTTCCCGGCGACCGAGGAACTGCAAGGTAACCCCACCGGTCTGATCCCAAACTTCTACCTGAAGAATTGGTGCAGATCCTCGCGGTGCGCTTTTAATTGCAGTTACGCGACCCTGAACATGAGCGCGCTTGCGCCACTGAATTTCGCCAATCGGCGTCATGTTTTCTGCGTAATGGCTAATTGGTTCGACGCTTTTTATGACATCTTCGACTGGCTTAAATTTTGCAGCTGGTGTTGGCGCCGCTATTACTTCACTTTGCGACGCAACTGTTAACTGTGATGCAGATGTAATGCGATCAACGTCGAAAGGAACGATTGTTGCTACGACGCGCTGCAATTGAGAAATCGGAGCAGCAATTTCTTCAGCGGTTTGATCATGCAATAAGCGGCCAAGGAAACCAGAATATGCGCGACGTGGAAGCAGGAGAGTTAACTCGACATCATTTTTTTCCGTCATTCGAATTGAGTAATCCAAGGCGGCGTTGGCGAGACGTCGATCAGGACAATCGATTAACTCTAGTGTGACGTCATCTAGCGCATCTGACTTGGCCCAAGCCGCTTTAATTGCTTCTGCTCGACGATCATCGATTACGAAGTGAACAGCGCTGAGATTTCTTGGTTTCAAGCTACGTGCGTAACGAATGGCACCAACTGTTGCTAGATCTACGTTATCGACCAGAACTGTCACGTTGTGGCGAACGATCGTTGTAGCACGCTCTTGTTCGCGTCGGACTAGTAAAGCATCCTGCTCGCGAGTGTATTGGCGACGCAAGCGTAAGAATGAAACAACCATAATCGGAGCAACCACAAGAACTAACCAAGCGCCTTGTGTAAATTTCACAACAGAGAAGATGATCACAATTACCAGTGAGACAGATCCCGCAAGGAAATTAATTACAACTCGTACTCTCCAGCCGTCGGGTTTTACGCGAATTGAATGCTTGGTCATACCGAAACCGGCCAATGCAAAACCAGTGAATACGCCGAGTGC
>JAPLBI010000092.1 GCA_026392815.1 Actinomycetota bacterium | reverse complement strand
ATCGTGGGTCCAAATGGTTGCGGCAAGAGTTCGCTGCTACTGGCGATAACCGGCGACTTAAAGCCAAGTAGCGGTTCTATCTTTATCACTGAAAAGAATCTGCAAGATCTAAGCGATCTCGAACAATCGCACCTGCGCAGTATGGCGCTACAAGAGCGCACCTTCTGGCTACCGATGACAGTCCGCGAAGTACTTGTTCTTGGACAGAGCGATGAGGCTAAGAATCAAATTGAGAATATAGCGGCCGACTTAGGGATTACCGAATTGTTGGGCAACTTAGTGACCACGCTTTCGGTAGGACAGGTGCAGCGCATTGAAATCGCGCGCACCTTATTGCGCGACTGCCCGATATACCTTTTTGACGAACCATTTGCAGCGCAGGATCTGGCAAGTAAAGAGAAGTTAATTGAGATCTTTAAGCAGTTGCGCAGCGCAGGAAAGACCATCATTTTCGTCGCACATAGCGAAGTTGAAAAATTATCTTGGTGTGATCAGATAATCCAACTTGGCTCTTAAGTCGCGCCAAGATTTTGCAAAGCTGGGGTGTAGCGGCAAGCGAGTTACATCATCAAATAAAACCCAACGCACTTCATGTGATTCATCATTTAACTCGTGCGCCACAAGTTCGCTCGTCGCCTCAGCGATTACGGTGTCATAAGACCAGTTACCGTGGTTATCGTTATGGGTTTGGCGCGGGGTTAACTGCTGTGGATCAATACCGGTCTCTTCTACCGCTTCGCGAATTGCGCCATCAATAACGCTCTCGTGTGAATCACGCGCACCGCCTGGGATTCCCCAAGTGTCTCCGTTATGAACCCAGGGTGCGCGGTGCTGTAACAAGATTGCGCCATCGCGATAGATAAGTAAACCTGCTGCGCCATGCAAGCCCCAATGTTTAGAGCCGCAACGGCACTCGACCCAACCATCTCCATCGCGCGCAGCCATGTTCCTACCTTTCCATATGAGCCGTTAACTATCCACATGGAATAGGTGCGGGGCGTTTTTTATCAGCTGCAAGATCTATCTTCCCGCAGATGAAGATCCGATTAATTCTGATTACAGCGTTGGTAATTTCTCTACAAACTCTCACTTCGCACGCAGCAGATTGCGTAAAAGCCTGCGTTGACGTCTATACCCAAGACGGTCAATTAGTTATTGAAGCTCGAAAGGGGAGTGGGCCAAGTTCAAGCAAGGTTACGAAACCTAAGGTTGTAAAGCCAAAGGTTGTTGCTAAACCTAAAGTTGTAGCCAAACCTAAGCCGGTTGTAAAGCCGAAAGTTGTTGCTCCTATTAAGAAGGCACCGGCGAAACCTGCGAAGAAGCCAGTTAAAAAGGCGGCACCGAAAGTAGTTGCGGCAACTTCACTTAGTGATCGCTTAAGTAAATCACTTCCAACCGGCGGCATTTCCTATCAGCCAAATTTCAAACCGTTAATTCATACCCCGGTCTATTTCTGGAACGACTTGCCATCGGTCTTTCGCACACAGGTTAATTTGATAGGCGAGACCATCGATGTGGTTCTGCGCCCTTCATATGTGTGGTCATTTGGTGACGGCTCTTTTCTTGCGACAACCGATCCAGGTGGGCCATTTCCCGAAGGCAAGATCACACACATTTATTCGCAGCCCGGCATTTATCCAGTGCTGCTCACAACAACTTGGAACGGCAGTTTTTCGCACAACGCCGTGGAACGCGCCATTACCGGCCAGATTAAAAAAGTTTCAGCGCTGACTATCACCGTGGTGGCAGCTCCAACCCGCTTTATGAATTGAGAGAGATGACCACACTTACATCACCACACGACCTACTTGCCGCAATCCCTTTTCTAATTGGTTACCACCCTGAAGATTCATTGGTTGTAGTTTCAATTAAAGATAACACCGTTGGAATGGCGATGCGGATTGATTATCCAGTTGATATTCCCGAAGGTGCTTACGACTTACTGGCTTCACATCTGCAGCGAGATTCGGCAACTGGGGCGTTATTGGTTGCATATGTTCCAAGTGATCGCAGCGATGGGGAGGTAGTTTTAGCCGATGCCAGCGCTGCGCT
>JAPLBI010000021.1 GCA_026392815.1 Actinomycetota bacterium | reverse complement strand
CCAAGGAACACCACTTGGCTGCGGCACGGATGTATTTAGATTAAGTGAAGAAGTACGCGCAAAGAAACTTAGCGAAGCCAAGTTCTTAGATTCAGAGTCCGCGATGATCCGTAGCCGCGGTCATTGCAACACCATGGGAACTGCATCAACGATGGGAATCATGGCTGAAGCACTGGGCATGGTTATTCCCGGTATTGCTGGCACACCAGCTCCGGATAGCCGCTTGCTTCAGTATTCGCAAGAATCAGGTCGCCGCATCGTTGAGATGGTGCATGAAGGTTTGAAGCCAAGTGACATCATGGTTAAAGGTTCATTCCTTAATGCGATCGTTGCACTTGCAGGTATCGGTGGATCAACCAACGCCGTTCTTCACTTGCTTGCCATTGCCGGTCGCTTAGGAATTGATTTAACCCTCGATGACTTTGATCGCACGGGTTCTCGTGTTCCGCTGCTAGTTAATCTCCAACCTGCCGGCAAGTACTTAATGGAAGATTTCCATCGCGCTGGTGGTCTGCGCGCAGTGTTTAAAGAGCTTGAAGATCTACTCGATCCAAAGGCAATTACAGTGCTCGGAACTCCTTTGGTTAAAGGCTTATCAGAGGCTGAAATTTATGACACTGATGTAATCCGCTCTCGCAAAGAACCATTGCAGCCAAGTGCTGGAATTGCCGTTCTGCGCGGAAATCTTGCACCACTTGGCGCGGTTATCAAGCCAGCTGCAGCAAGTGCCAACTTGTTAAAGCACCGCGGTAAAGCGATGGTCTTCGACAGCATTGAAGATTTCAAAGCGCGCATCAACGATCCAAACCTTGATGTTGATGAGAACTCTGTTTTGATTCTGCGTGGATGCGGACCAAAGGGTTATCCCGGAATGCCAGAAGTTTCCAATATGCCGATGCCACAGAAGATGCTCGATAAAGGCGTGCGCGACATGGTGCGTATCTGTGATGGTCGCATGAGCGGTACTGCTTACGGAACTGTTGTTCTGCACGTTGCACCAGAGGCAGCTGCAGGTGGACCGCTCGGTCTTGTGCAGACAGGTGACTTCATTGAACTCGATGTCGAAGCTCGTACGCTAAATATAGATATTTCCGATGCTGAACTTGCTGCACGCAAACCAAATACCGCAACGGTTGATGGTTTCGCTAAATCTGCACGTGGCTGGCAGAAGTTATATATCGATCACGTAATGCAGGCAGATACAGGTTGCGATCTCGATTTCTTAGTTGGTTCTAGCGGAGAACATATCTCCCGCGAATCTCACTAAAAATCTAGATCAACTTTTAATCTGAAGCGCGCTGATATTTTCTAACGCTGATTGGGATAAATATCGCCATGATGATGATCATGTAGATAAATGAAGTCAGCAGTGGGTTCTCGCTTGGGAATGAGCCAGCGGTTGCACCGAACTGGTTTTCAAGGCCAAAGAGCTCGCGACAAGCCGCAACCATCGTTGAGACTGGGTTCCACTCCGCAAAGTACTGCAGCGCACGTGGCATTCCGGTTGTTGGAGCAAATGCATTTGATAAGAAGGTAAGTGGGAATGTCACTAGGAAGCTCACGTTCTGCACTACGCGCGCATCAGATGCGGAAAGTCCTACATAGATTCCGACCCAAGAAAGTGCGTATCCAAAGAAGAGTAGAAATAAGAAACCGATAGCAACGCTAAGTGGTCCAGATGATGGACGCCATCCAACTAAGTAGCCTGCGATACCCATAACTGCGAGAACCACAATGTTTAGAAGTGAATCTCCAAGTGTGCGGCCTATAACGAGCGCAGATTGTGAGATAGGTAGCGATCTAAAGCGATCGATCAAACCCTTCTTCATATCTTCAGCAAGACCAGAGGCAGTTCCCGCCAAAGTAAATGCCACGGTCTGCACAAAGATTCCTGGCATCAAGAGTTGTACATATCCCCCAGGTTGACCTGTATCGATTGAACCACCGAAGACATAGCGAAAGAGAAGTACGAACATAACAGGTTGGATAGTTGAGAAGATTAAAACTTCTGGAACGCGTGTTAGCAAACGCAATTGACGTTGCGTAATGATTAGCGTGTCAGTTACAGCGCTCATTTCTTCGCCTTCTTTCTGCGTCCCTTGGTTTCAACTTCTTCATCTTTCTTCTCCTCGGCAGCATGTCCGGTAAGTGAAAGGAAGACATCATCTAGCGATGGGCGCTTTAGGCTGACATCGAGCGGATGAATACCAGCAATATCTAGCGAACGAAGAGTTTCGATTAGCGCTGTTGCACCAGTTGAAACAGGGGCAGAGATCATGCGCAGACCCTCATCGACAATCGCTTTATGACCACTGACAGTCGATACAACCTCAACCGTCTTTGCGATGTGCTGTGTTTCAACAACAATTTCAAGACGTTCGCCGCCAACCTGCTTCTTCAAGACATCAGATGTTCCGCGCGCGATTACTTTGCCGTGATCGATAACTGCGATTTCATCTGCCAGTTGATCGGCTTCTTCTAGATATTGAGTAGTCAAAAGCAAAGTAACTCCGCCCTTAACTAACTCTTCAATAACGCTCCACATTTCCTGACGACCACGTGGATCAAGGCCCGTAGTTGGCTCATCTAGGAAGAGAACCTTTGGCTTAACGATTAGGGATGCCGCTAGGTCGAGGCGACGACGCATTCCACCGGAGTAAGTCTTTATGGGGCGCTTTGCGCTTTCGGTAAGTGAAAATCGCTCTAGCAACTCTTCAGCGCGAGCAACTGATGCTTTCTTTCCTAAGTGATAGAGCTGACCGAACATCACCAAGTTATCCCACCCAGTTAAAATCTCATCAACTGCTGCATATTGGCCTGATAAACCAATAACTTCACGTACTTTTTCAGGATGCTTGATCACATCAATGCCACCGACCATTGCGCGACCAGAATCAGGGCGTAATAGCGTTGCAAGAATGCGAACAGATGTTGTTTTACCTGCACCATTTGGACCAAGCACGCTCAACACTGTGCCTTCTTCAACATCGAGCGATAAGTGATCAAGGGCACGTACTGCGCCGTTTCGATAAGTTTTTACGAGGTCTTCGGCTATAACTGATTTCACGGAGTAAACTTACCGCTATTGCAATATTAAATAAATCGAAAATGAGCGTTTTGGAAGAGGTTTGCCATGTCTAGTCAAGGACCAGTTAAAGAACATACGCACAAGGAGATCATGGTGATCCTCGGCGGACTCATGACCGGCATGCTTTTGGCCGCACTTGATCAGACAATCGTTTCAACTGCGCTAAAGAGCATCGTTGAAGATTTCAATGGCCTAAACCATTACACCTGGGTTGTTACCGCTTACTTGCTGACTTCAACAGCATCAACGCCTCTATACGGAAAAATCTCAGACATTTACGGCCGTCGCGTCGTGTTTCAATTTGCAATCATTACCTTCTTAATAGGTTCATTTGCTGCAGGTGCTGCACAGAACATGGCGCAGTTAATTGGTACCCGCGCGATTCAAGGTCTTGGCGCCGGTGGTTTGATGGCGCTTACCTTCGTAATCATTGGAGACATCGTTCCTCCACGCGAACGCGGTCGTTATCAAGGTTATTTCGGTGCGGTTTGGGGCTTGTCATCTGTAGCCGGACCTTTGCTCGGCGGCTTCTTCTCAGATCACGAAACAATCCTTGGAATCACCGGCTGGCGCTGGATCTTCTACATCAACCTCCCATTCGGTATCGCCGCGCTAGCAATTACATCTGCAGTTCTACATATTCCTAAAGTTAAGCGCGATCACAAGATCGATTACTTGGGTGCACTACTTATGGTTGCCGCTG
>JAPLBI010000035.1 GCA_026392815.1 Actinomycetota bacterium | reverse complement strand
CTCTTCGGAATGATCGGCATCTTGGGTGCGAGAATTTGGATCGAGAGCAAAGTTGATTTCTCTGACTCAACCAACCTACTGATTGCAGCATCTGCTCTAATCATGGGTATTGCTGACTATTCATGGACCCAAGGCGATTACACCTTCACAGGTATCGTCAACGGAACGCTCGTTGCAGTAATCGGTTATCGAGTGCTCCATGCAATTTCGAAAGCCCGGGGCAATTAGCTACTAAGCAAATAAGTACTAAATAGGCGGGCCAAGAAATTGGTCCGCCTATTTCTTTCCCACATCATTTAATATTTGGTTAGAATTCCGAAATGCTTATCCCATCGCGCTTAATTGAATACATCATCGCCGCGATGATAATTATTCTGGCGCCCGGTCCTAGCGTCTTGTTTGTAATTGCCCGCGCAATAGCCTGGGGAAGAAAAGTCGCAGTCTTTACAGTTGCTGGAAACGTCACCGGCGCCTTCTTTCTATCTTCGCTTGTTGCTTTCGGTTTAGGGCCAATACTTTCAAGGTCTGACCTTGCTTACTCCGCAGTGCAATGGGGCGGTGGTGGTTATTTGGTCTACCTAGGAATCAACGCAATTAAAGCGCGCAAGATTGCCGCCGCTGATATGAAGAGCCAAGGAAGCGTCGTTCCAACTTTCTGGCGTTCTGTGCGTGATGGTTTCTGGGTTGGTGCGCTAAATCCTAAAGGTTTAGTTTTCTATGCCGCAGTTCTGCCTCAGTTTGTAGATATCGAACGCGGAAATGTAACCGGCCAATTACTTTTTCTCGGCGCACTCTTCTCGATTTTAGCCTTTATCTCAGATGGAACATGGGGGCTCTTAGCGGGAACAGCTCGAGCATGGCTGGCAAGTGATGAGAAACGGTTAGAACTTTTAAGAGTTATTGGTGGTTGTGTGATGATTATCTTGGGTCTATTGGTCATCGCGTCAGCCCTTCGTGATTTAATCAATACATGAGTTCATCAACTAATTCCAAGATTGTTAAACCCGAAAAACCCGCGCGCGACACTATTGCCCCATCGGATCTAACCTTTGGGCTTTCTACATGCAAGCGCTGCCTTTGGATTAAGTACTGGTTTAAAGTCACGATGCCCGGGCAATTTCCTTTAGTTAAACCTCTCTCATCTGCGCAAGAAGAACATTTCCGCCGCGCTTCGATGCCTGATCTTGATCCATCACTTGCGCCGGGCGTTGTTAAACAATGGGGGCAATGGGTTAAGAGCGCACCTATTGAGATCAATGGTGAGGCAACCCGTTGGCGGATTCTTGGAATTTACGACCTGCTCGCACACTATGACGATGGCAGCGTAGGAATCATCGACTGCAAGGTCTCGGATTCAGATCGCGATAACGCGCAGTTCTATGCGCCGCAGCTTGAGGCTTACGCCTACGCGCTCGAAAATCCTGAAAAGGGTAAACCCTTCCCCGTTTCATCAATGGGTCTGCTGGTCTGGAAGTTAGCCGGAGTTACACCGACAGCAGATGGCACACATGGCTTTGGCGTAACCCAGCACTATCTCCATGTCACGCGCGATCAAGCGCAGTTTAAATCTTTGATCGCAGATTTGATAAACGTTATCGAGGGCGAACTACCTGATGCAGGGGTGGATTGCGATACCTGCAACTACTTAACTAAGCGCTTATCTTTAGAGAGTTAACTAACCCTCTTCTTCTTCGGAACTTTTCTTCGCCTTCGTTGCATATGTATCTACATACTCTTGTCCTGATAAGGCTTGGATAGTCTCCATGATTTGATCAGTGACATCACGCAGGTGCTGTAAATCCGTGGAATCGCCTTCAAAGTACATTGGCTCGCCGAAGATCATTTCAACGCGCATCACCTTTGGAACAACAGTTCCGGTTGGCTGAATCTTTTCGGTATTAAACATCGCTACCGGAATAATTGGAGCACCTGATTCGATTGCAAGACGTGCAATACCTGTGCGACCTTTATAAAGCCTGCCATCTGGTGAGCGCGTGCCTTCAGGATAGATACCAAGGCACTTTCCTTCAGCTAAAACTTTAAGCCCGGTAATCAAAGCTGCTTCACTGCGACGACCACCAGAGCGATCGACCGGAACT
>JAPLBI010000193.1 GCA_026392815.1 Actinomycetota bacterium | reverse complement strand
TAAGTAAATGTTGCGAGCGCAGTTAAGCCAGCGCTAATAATCGCTGACATAAAGAATGAACGGTTGATTGCAGTCATTGCCGATTTATCTGTGCTGCGAAGCTTTGTTAAGAAGATACCGATAACGGCAGTGACGGTTCCAATAGCTGGAACGATCAATGGATAAATAAGTCCGGCATCACCGAAAGCTGCCTTACCAAGAATCAGTGCGGCAACAAGTGTTACGGCATATGACTCGAACAAGTCAGCGGCCATACCAGCGCAGTCACCGACGTTATCGCCGACGTTATCTGCAATTGTTGCTGCGTTACGTGGGTCATCTTCAGGAATATTCTTTTCAACTTTACCTACAAGGTCAGCTCCGACATCTGCTGCCTTGGTAAAGATTCCGCCACCGACGCGCATAAACATTGCGAGCATCGCTGCGCCGAAACCGAAACCTTCAAGAACTGTTGGTGCGTTTTCGCGGAAGATAAGAACTGCGCCAGATGCACCGATAAGTCCAAGACCAACTGTTGTCATACCGACAACGCCGCCAGTGCGGAATGCGATCTGTACTGCCTTTTCGGCTGACTTCTGACGAGCAGCTTCTGCAACGCGCACATTTGCGCGAACTGCGAGCCACATTCCGTTGTAACCAACGAGTGCAGAGAAACCTGCGCCCATAAGGAAGAAGAGTGAGCGGCCGATACGGATTGAAGTTGTATCAGCGGGAAGTGCGAAGAGTAGGAAGAAAACAATTCCTACGAAATATGAAAGTGTGCGGAACTGGCGCGCAAGGTATGCGGCGGCGCCTTCTTGAATCGCTTCAGCGATTTCGCGCATCTTCTCGGTGCCATCGCTGGCAGCTAAGACTTGAGCGCGCAAAACCCAAGCGATCGCTAGAGCGACGAGTGAAATCGCTAGGACCACGTAGGTGATATTTAGGTTTGCGCCGGTTACTTGCACATTGGACAGGGCGGCAGATGCTCGCATTGGTTCTCCTCCGTTGGAGAGTCAGGGCGTTCTTATGGATGGATCAGAACGCGAAGATGGGCGTGAGTCTACATATACATATCTATTAGAACGAAAATGCCCGTATTTCTGGGTGGGGCTAAAGGGCGGAGCGGAGCCAGACTGTGGTGGCTGGGGGCAGGTCGCCAGATTTAGCCAACGGTCCAGATGAGTGGATTACCTCGCCGGCGCCTTCGAAGTTGTAATGGTTGCGACCGAAGTTGGTGATGCAGTTCCAACCGTTGGGGCGGGAGAAGTGCAGCACTTGGGCATCGCCGGTCTCGTGCCAGGTCATATCTTCTGGCGCGATCAAAGTTTTACGCAGCGCAAGTGCTTTGCGGAAGATTGAAAGTGGTGAGCTTGGATCGGCGCTTTCAACCTCGATTGAGTAATCGCCAAAGTGCTTTGGTTGTGGCAGGTGCGAACCGCCATCGCCGAATCCAAATGATGAACCAGTTTTTGTCCAAGGAAGTGGAACGCGGCAGCCATCGCGGCCCTTATCGATTTTATGGTTACGTAAATATTGTGGATCTTGAATTTCACTTTCAGGAATATCCATGACTTCGTGAAGTCCAAGTTCTTCACCTTGATAAATGTATGTGCAACCAGGAAGAGCCATGATCAACATCGAACCTGCAACTGCAGATTGGGTTCCGAGTTTTTCATCGAGCGGACTAGAAGTTCCGTTTGAGTTGCGCCACTTAACGCGATCAACAGTTGGAAGAAGTCCAAACTTTGTCGCCGGACGCATCTGGTCGTGGTTATTTAAACACCAAGTTGTAGAAGAACCATTCTTCTTTGGACCAACAAGTGCGCGGTCGATAATCACTTTAAATTCGTGAGCGTTAAAGTTTGCCTCTAATAGCTCAAAGTTAAAGCTCTGCCCCAGCTCGTCAGTGCTCGCATATTTAACTAACGCATCCGCAGAAACATTTGCCTCTGCAACTGCTACACGAGGTGGATCGTATTGGTTAAATAGTTTGCGCCATTCTTTGTAAACCTCGTGAACTTCATTGCGATCAAATAGCACGTTTGTGCCGTTGGCCAGGTCGAGCTCTTTATGGCTGGCATAACGTGGCTGGCTCTGTAGGGGCTCTGATAAATCTTTCTTCATCGCGTGAGCGACATCGATGCGGAAACCATCGACGCCACGGTCGGCCCAGAACTTAAGTGTCCTTAAGAAATCTTCTTCGATCTCGCGGTTATCCCAGTTCCAATCAGGTTGTTCTGGTGCAAATAAGTGGCAGTACCACTGGTTATGTTTGCCGCCCATCTTTGATTCGTGGGTCCAAGCACTTGGCGCAAAGTGTGATGGCCAATCAGTTGGTGGAAGTTCGCCATTTGCGCCCTTGCCATCGCGGAAGATGTAACGGTTACGCGCTGCAGAACCTGGTTCAGCGGCGATCGCTTCTTTAAACCACACATGCAAATTTGAAGAGTGGTTAGGGACGATATCTACAAAGATGCGAATTCCGGCATCGTGTAACTTTGCAAGCATTT
>JAPLBI010000144.1 GCA_026392815.1 Actinomycetota bacterium | reverse complement strand
TTCGTCTCTCTGATTCAAATATCACCGAGGTCATCTTGGCGACCGACCCGAACCTCGAGGGTGAAGCAACTGCTACTTACTTAGCTCGTTTGATTAAGCCACTCGGCATCAACGTCTCTCGTTTGGCCAGCGGCCTGCCGGTTGGCGGAGATCTCGAATACGCAGATGAAGTGACGCTGGGACGTGCATTTGAGGGGCGTCGTAACGTAGAAAGCTGATCGTCTCACTATTTGATCGAATGGCCGTTCCATATATTGAGATTTTCCCTAATCGGGTGGCAAGCGCCGCCGAATTAGTTCAATATTGAGCCATGGGACTAATCGTTCAGAAATATGGCGGATCCTCCGTAGCCGATGCCGAGGGCATGAAGCGCGTTGCCGCTCGCATCGTGGCGGCGAAGAAGGATGGCAATCAGGTCGTTGTCGTCGTCAGCGCGATGGGCGATACCACTGACGAACTCATCGATTTAGCCAACGCTGTTACCCCAATTCCTGGCGGTCGCGAACTAGATATGTTGCTGACCGCCGGAGAGCGCATTTCGATGGCGCTACTTGCAATGGCGATTTCAAATTTGGGACATGAAGCTCGTTCATTCACCGGTTCACAAGCTGGCGTGATTACAGATTCTGCACATGGTCGCGCACGCATCATCGATGTAACACCGGGACGAATTCAAGAAGCGCTCGCCGACGGAGCAATTGCAATCGTTGCTGGCTTCCAAGGAATTTCGCAAGATACAAAAGACATTACAACTCTAGGTCGCGGTGGTTCAGATACAACTGCAGTTGCACTTGCTGCAGCGCTCGATGCCGATGTCTGCGAGATTTACACAGATGTTGACGGCGTCTTTAGTGCGGATCCACGTGTTGTTCCTACTGCGCGCAAGTCAAAGACAGTTACATATGAAGAAATGTTAGAACTCGCTGCAGCTGGCGCAAAAGTTCTGCACTTACGTTGCGTCGAATACGCACGTCGTTACAACTTACCAATTCACGTACGTTCATCATTTTCACCAAACGAAGGAACCTGGGTGGTTGAAACCCATCCTGAAGGAGGAAACATGGAGCAAGCAATCATCTCGGGTATCGCACACGATAAATCCGAAGCCAAGGTCACTATCGTTGGCGTACCTGATCGCACTGGTATTGCTGCGCGCATCTTCCAAGCCATCGCTGATGCCGATATCAACATCGACATGATCGTGCAGAACGTATCTGCGGCAGCAACTGGTCTAACCGATATTTCATTTACAGTTCCAAAGGCAGAGGGCGCTAATGCAACTTCGATTTTGAAGCGCATTCAAGGCGAAGTTGGTTTTGCTTCAATTCAATATGACGATTCGATCGGCAAGCTCTCACTTGTTGGCGCAGGAATGCGTTCGCATCCAGGCGTAACAGCAACGTTCTTTGCAGCAATGGCTGAAGCCGGGCTCAATATTGAAATGATTTCAACATCTGAAATTCGTATCTCAATCATCTGTCGCGAGAGCGATCTCGAAAAGGGTGTTCGCGCAGCGCATACCGCCTTCGGATTAGATGCCGATCAAGTCGAAGCAGTTGTTTACGGAGGTTCAGGTCGATGACTCAGAAGAAAGCCAAGGTAGCTAAGAAAGTAAAGCCAGCAAAGAAACTTCCAACACTTGCAGTAGTTGGTGCAACCGGCGCAGTCGGAACAGTCATGCTCGATATCTTGAGCAAGCGCAAAAATGTTTATGGTGAGATTCGTTTGATCGCATCTGCTCGTAGCGCAGGAAAGAAGTTGATGTGTCGCGGTGAAGAGCTAACCGTTGTTGCACTTTCTCCTGAAGCATTCGATGGCATTGATATTGCGATGTTTGATGTTCCAGATGAGATCTCTGCCGAATGGGCGCCAATCGCGGCAGCTCGTGGCGCAGTTGTTGTCGATAACTCTGGCGCGTTCCGCATGGATAAGAAAGTTCCTTTGGTTGTTCCTGAGGTAAATCCAAAAGATATTAAGAAGCGTCCTAAGGGAATTATCTCTAATCCAAATTGCACAACACTTTCCATGATCGTTGCGATGGGTGCGCTAGATAAGAAGTTTGGTCTAAAGGAACTTGTAGTTTCGTCTTACCAAGCAGCATCTGGTGCTGGGCAACCAGGAATCGATGCGCTACATGATCAGATTTCAAAGGTTGCTGGAAAGAACCTGGGATCAGTTGCTAAAGATCTGCGTGGAGTAATTACAGATCTTGGTCCATTCCCGGCACCACTTGCAATGAACGTTATCCATTGGGCTGCCCCCCC
>JAPLBI010000042.1 GCA_026392815.1 Actinomycetota bacterium | reverse complement strand
GTCCGCAATTACTCATCTGGCTTTGAAGGTGTAATTCCCTTTATTCACCGCAAGCACGATGAAACCGATAGCGATTATTCTCGTGAAAAGTACGAGTCGTATATGCGACAAATCCCGTGCAATGTCTGTAAAGGGGCGCGTTTAAAGCCAGAGGTTTTATCTGTGACAGTAGGGGATAAGAACATCTCTGAAATCTGCGAACTTTCTATCGCTGATTGTGCAGCCTTCTTAAAGAGTATTTCGCTCAACGCTCGCGAGGCGCAGATCGCAGAGCGTGTTATGAAGGAAGTCCATGCGCGTTTGGGGTTCTTACTCGATGTTGGACTTGATTACCTATCTCTGGCACGACCTGCTGCAACACTTTCTGGAGGCGAAGCGCAACGTATTCGTCTGGCAACTCAGATCGGATCTGGCCTAGTTGGCGTGCTTTATGTTTTAGATGAACCCAGTATCGGATTACACCAGCGCGATAACCGTCGCCTAATCGAAACTCTTACACGTCTACGCGATCTTGGAAATACCCTGATCGTTGTCGAGCATGATGAAGAGACTATTCGCACCGCAGACTGGATCGTGGATATTGGCCCTGGCGCGGGTGAGCATGGTGGAAAAGTTGTCGTCTCCGGTTCTTATGAAGATCTAATCGCATCTAAAGAATCAATCACAGGTGCTTACTTATCGGGGCGTAAGTCGATTGCTATTCCAAGCAAACGTAGACCAATAGATCCAAAGCGTAAATTAGTTATTAAGGGTGCCAAGGAAAATAACCTCAAAGATGTTGAAGTAGAGATCCCACTTGGACTATTTGTCTCCGTAACGGGCGTCAGCGGCTCTGGTAAATCAACTCTGGTAAATGACATCCTCTACACAACCCTTGCCAACAAGTTAAACGGAGCGCGCTTGGTTCCAGGTCGCCACCGCACTGTCACCGGTGTAGATCAATTGGATAAAGTCGTACACGTCGATCAATCCCCGATCGGTCGCACGCCACGTTCTAACCCTGCAACCTATACCGGTGTCTTTGACAAGGTGCGCGCCCTCTTTGCAGAAACGACTGAAGCCAAGGTGCGTGGTTACCAACAGGGTCGCTTCTCATTTAACGTAAAAGGTGGGCGCTGCGAGAACTGTTCGGGCGATGGCACCATCACCATCGAAATGAACTTTTTGCCAGATGTCTATGTACCATGCGAGGTCTGTCATGGCGCACGCTATAACCGCGAAACTTTGGAAGTTCATTACAAGGGCAAGACGATCGCTGAAGTTCTCGATATGCCAATTGAAATCGCGCACACTTTCTTTGAATCAGTTCCAACTATCGCGCGTTATCTAAAGACGCTCTGCGATGTTGGCCTTGGTTATGTTCGCTTAGGCCAGTCGGCGCCAACTCTTTCAGGTGGCGAAGCACAACGCGTAAAGTTGGCTACCGAACTGCAACGACGCTCTACCGGTCGGACAATTTATGTCTTAGATGAACCAACAACTGGTCTGCACTTCGAAGATGTCAGTAAGTTACTTGGGGTGCTTAGTCGTTTGGTTGATTCCGGAAATACAGTCGTTGTAATTGAACATAATCTTGATGTGATCAAGTGTTCTGACTGGGTTATCGATATGGGTCCGGAGGGTGGTTTCCGGGGTGGCATGGTTGTCGCTGAAGGAACACCTGAAGATGTTGCGAAAGTTAAAGCGAGTTACACAGGTAACTTCCTAGCCGAAATGCTTGCTACCAACCGCGCACCGGCTAAGAAAAAGACTGCCGTTAAGTAAATGGCTGACCCAGCTAGTTATCGCCCCAAGGAGATTCCAGAGGATCCCGGGGTTTATCGCTTCTATAACGGAAAAGATAAAGTCATTTATGTTGGCAAGGCAAAGAATTTAAAGAATCGGTTAACGACTTACTTTGGTTCAAATCTTGCGCGTAAGACACACCGCATGGTTAACGAAGCGGTCCGTGTTGACTGGACGATCGTTGCTACCGAACTCGAAGCGCTGGCTTTGGAATTTTCTTGGATCAAGCAATATCAACCAACTTATAATGTCCAGTTCAAAGATGATAAGTCTTACCCATACCTTGCAATTTCAATGCAAGATGAGTTTCCCCGAATTTTTATTACTCGCAAGGAGAAACGCCCCGGACTTAAATACTTCGGCCCTTACACAAATGCGTGGGCGCTCCGAAATACCTATGAAGTACTCCTCAAAGTCTTTCCAGTTCGATCTTGCTCGGAAGGAAACTTCGCGCGAGCCAAGCGGAGCAAACGGCAGTGCTTACTGGGGGATATCGGTAAATGCGCCGCACCTTGCGTTGGCTGGGTAACGCCTGAAGAACATCGCGAGATCGCAGTAAAGCTCGATGCCTTTATGGAGAAAGGCATGGAAGATATCTTGCCTAAGTTGCGCAGTGAGATGGATCTAGCATCTGAACGTGAAGAGTTTGAACGCGCAGCGCGTATCCGTGATCAGATCGAATCCTTTGAGAAAGCGCAACGTTCCACCCAGGGAAATCTCTCAGATGATCTAGATGGAGATTTCATTTCAATACATGAAGAAGGACTTCATGCTGCGGGTTCGATATTCATGGTTCGCCGAGGATCAATTAAAGGCTCGCGTTCGTGGATTGTCGATCAAGAGCGTGCGCTGGAAGATGATGATCAAGTCGCTTCACTCTTCTTCTCTATTTACAGTCAGAGCGCACCAACGGATATTCCCAATGAGATCTATCTAAATCGCGAGCCGATTGACCAAGAAGCGTTAGAAGCCTGGCTTACAAATCTTCGCGGGGCAAAGGTTTCGATAAAAGTTCCGCAACGTGGCGAGAAAGTGGAGCTTCTGCAGACCGTCACTCGAAATGCCCACTATGCCTTGATCCAATTCTTAAGTAAGCGTGCAACCGATGCCGCCGTTAGCGGTAAGGCGCTGCTAGAAATCGAAGAGCAGTTAGAGCTAAAGCGCACACCACTTCGTATCGAGTGTTATGACATCTCAAATATCTCTGGGACATCAGTTGTGGCATCTATGGTCGTCTTCGAAGATGGAATGGCTAAGAAGAGCGAATACCGCCGCTTCATAATCGATACCAAGGAAGCAACCGATGACACTCGGGCCATGCACCAAGTCATTACCCGGCGCATGAAGCGTTTACTAAATGACCGAGCTGTAGATGAAAGCGATGTTGCGGCTATTGGCGGTAAGTTGAGTAAGTTCTCATACCCACCGCAGTTAATCGTTGTCGATGGCGGAGCGCCGCAAGTTGCCGCCGCGCAACGCGCGCTCGATGAACTCGGTGTTAACGATGTTGCCCTATGTGGTTTGGCTAAGCGCTTAGAAGAAGTCTGGCGTCCCGGCGAAAGTGATCCGCTAATTCTGCCGCGTACCAGTGAAGGTATGTATTTGCTGCAACGCATCCGCGATGAAGCCCACCGCTTTGCAATTACCTTCCACCGTTCGCGCAGATCAAAGGTGATGCTCGAATCTATTTTGGATGAAATTCCGCAGATGGGACAGGCTCGTCGCGCTGCCTTGCTTGAACAATTTGGATCAGTTGCCGCACTGCGTAAAGCAACGCTGGCAGAAATCGCAATGACACCAGGTATCGGAGAAAAGATCGCTGAAATCATCTTTGAGTATCTCCAGAAATCAGCGCACGGCTCGGTTGCGGAGATTGTTAATACTCAAACTGGCGAGATTACAACCGCTACGAAGTAGCCAAAGAGAGCGCCGCAAGGGAGAATAAAGCCATGTCAACGAAGGAACTCCTTGTTGTAACGGGAATGTCAGGTGCGGGTCGCTCAACCGTTGCCCACGCGCTAGAAGATCTCGGTTGGTATGTCGTTGATAACTTGCCACCTGCTTTGTTGCCTGAATTAGCGGTTCAAACTAAGAGTTCAGATATCGCATCCTTGGCAGTTGTCGTGGATGTGCGTGGAGGTAAGTTCTTTGACGCGCTAAGTAATTCACTTCAAAAGTTAAAAGACTCGGGCATCTCTTACCGTTTGCTCTTTCTAGATGCCACTGATCAATCATTGGTCCAACGCTTTGAATCGACTCGTAGGCCGCACCCGCTGCAAGCTAAAGACCGTATCGTCGATGGCATCGCACGTGAACGCAGCAAGTTAGAGGAACTGCGCTCTGGCGCGGATGTGGTTATCGATACCTCAAATTTAAATGTGCACCAGCTAGAAAAACGGATCGGTGAAATCTTCTCAGCGGGAATGTTAGATGCCATACGCATCAATGTTCTCTCCTTTGGCTACAAGTATGGAATTCCGGTCGACTCAGATCTAGTTTTAGATTGCCGCTTTATTCCAAATCCACATTGGATCCCGGAGCTTCGCCCGCTCACAGGTCTTACTAAAGAAGTTTCAAATAAAGTTTTGGCCAGCGAGGGTGTCTCTGAATTCGTAAAGAGTTATGTTGGAGTTATTCGCCAGATGATGCCGGGTTACCTTCGCGAAGGTAAGAAGTACGTGACCATCGCAATTGGTTGTACCGGTGGAAAACATCGCAGCGTGGCGATCTCTGAGGAAATCGCTAAACAGCTTTCTTCGGAAGAATCACTGATTGAAATTTCTGCACACGCGACACATCGTGATGTAGGTCGTGAATGAGTGGCAGTAAACCGCGAGTAGTTGCACTTGGGGGAGGCCATGGTCTGGCGGCAACTCTTTCCGCACTTCGCCAAATAACAAGTGATTTAACTGCGATTGTCACAGTGGCTGATAACGGTGGCTCAAGTGGTCGCTTGCGCGAAGAGTTTTCGATTTATCCTCCTGGTGATTTAAGAATGGCGCTAGCGGCGCTCTGCGCAGATGATGAATGGGGCCGTAGTTGGGCTGAAATCATGCAATATCGTTTTGAAAGCGATGGCGTACTTGATGGCCACGCCGTTGGAAATTTACTGCTTGCAGCGCTTTGGAATAAGGGTGAAGATCCAGTTGCAGGGCTAGATCGAGTTGGATCGTTGTTAAAAGTTATTGGTCGAGTATTGCCAATGTCTGTCGAACCCCTTGATATTGAAGCAACTTTCACAAATTCAACAGGTCGTTTTATTGTTAAAGGGCAAGTACAAGTGGCTACTGCAAAAGGTCGCCTAGAAAGTCTGCGCCTGCTCCCGGAAAATCCGACTGCTCGACCTGAATCTCTTGCTGCAATTGATGCAGCAGATTGGATTGTTATGGGCCCAGGTTCGTGGTTCTCCAGTGTTCTGCCACATCTGATGGTTCCCCAACAACGCGATGCGTTAGTTGCAGCGAAGGCGAAGAAGATTCTAATTCTTAACTTGGATTCAGCAACTGAAAATGGACCAGTCATAAATTCGGGGGAGTACGCCGGATATACCGCTACAGAACATATAGAGATATTGCACACCTATGCTCCCGATCTGCGCTTTGATTTAATCGTGGCAGATCAAAGCGTTGTCGCTGGATCCGATCAGCTACAGCGCCATCTTTCAAGTACAGGTGGAGAGTTATTGATCGCCGACCTACGTGACCAACGTTCCTTGGTCCATCATGATCCAAAGAAATTAACTTCACTTTTCGCACACATAGCGGGCTAAACCCTGCTTGGATATGCCCATGGCAATAACCGCAGCAGTTAAAGACGAGCTAAGCCGTCTTTCAGTAACCAAACCTTGCTGCCGCAAAGCCGAAGTATCTTCACTTCTGCGTTTTGCTGGTGGCCTACATATTGCAGCTGGCAAAGTTGTAATCGAAGTAGAACTCGATACTTCACAGAGCGCACGTCGCCTCAAGAAAGATATCGCCGATATCTACGGCCACGATAGCGATCTCGCAGTTCTCTCATCCAGTGGATTGCGCAAAGGTTCTCGTTATGTGGTGCGCGTTATTGAAGCCGGTGATGCACTAGCTCGCCAAACAGGTTTGATCGATAGCAACGGTCGCCCAGTTCGTGGTCTGCCACCACAAGTTGTCGCTGCCAATATCTGCGATGCCGAGGCTGCTTGGCGCGGTGCTTTTATTGCACACGGTTCCCTTACTGAACCCGGTCGTTCATCTTCACTTGAAATCACTTGTCCCGGACCTGAAGCAGCACTCGCTCTAGTTGGTGCGGCTCGTCGTTTAGGAATTACCGCAAAGGCGCGCGAAGTTCGCGGCGTCGATCGCGTTGTTATTCGCGATGGCGATGCCATTGGAGTTCTTCTTACTCGCCTTGGCGCACATGAAAGTGTTCTTGCCTGGGAAGAACGTCGCATGCGCCGCGAAGTTCGCGCCACTGCAAATCGTTTAGCAAACTTTGATGATGCCAATCTGCGTCGCTCAGCACGCGCTGCAGTTGCAGCAGCTGCTCGCGTACAACGCGCTATGGAAATTCTCGGTCCACAAATCCCTGATCATCTAAAAGAGGCCGGCGAACTTCGTATCAGCCATGGTCAGGCAAGTCTTGAAGAACTCGGATCGCTGGCTTCTCCACCAATGACCAAGGATGCAATCGCAGGACGTATCCGACGACTCCTCGCAATGGCCGATAAACGCGCCTCTGAACTCGGTATTCCAGATACTGAAGCGGGCTTATCGCCTGACTTGCTCAACTAGTCCTACGCAGAAGTAACTCCGCGCGGCTGGTAAGGTTAGCCACGACCCCAGTGTTGTGGCAGTTTGGGATGTGGCAGTTTTATTGCCGTTCATCCAGTTGGAGCATGTAAATCGATCCGCAACGGGTCCTGACACTTTCTAGAGCGAGGTTTTCACGTGATTAATGTTGGAATTAATGGATTTGGACGTATCGGTCGTAACTTCTTCCGCGCAGCGCTAACCAACCCAAATATCAATATCGTAGGTATCAACGACCTAACCGATAACGCTACTTTGGCTCACCTCCTAAAGTACGACTCAATCTTGGGTCGCCTAGGACTTGAAGTAACCCACACAGAAGACACGATCACTGTTGGCGGCAAGACAATCAAAGTTTTCGCAGATCGCGATCCAGCAAATCTTCCATGGGCATCAGTTAAGGCAGATATCGTCATCGAATCTACCGGCCACTTCACAAAGGCAGCCGACGCCAAGAAGCACATCACTGCCGGCGCCAAGAAGGTAATCATCTCTGCACCAGCGACCGATGAAGACATCACAATCGTTATGGGCGTAAACCACGACAAGTACGACCCAGCAAACCACAACGTTATTTCAAATGCTTCATGTACAACTAACTGCCTTGCTCCAATGGCCAAGGTTTTGCAGGATAACTGGGGCATCGTTAAAGGCTTGATGACAACAATTCACGCCTACACAAACGATCAGGTAATCCTTGATTTCCCACATAAAGATCTTCGCCGCTCACGTGCAGCAGCGACAAATATGATCCCAACCTCAACGGGTGCAGCAAAGGCGATCTCTTTGGTCATGCCAGAGCTAAAGGGCAAGCTTGATGGTTACGCAATGCGCGTTCCAGTCCCAACAGGTTCAGCAACAGATCTAACAGTTGAACTTGCTAAGGAAGCAACCGCGGCAGAGATCAACGCTGCAATGAAGGCTGCTTCAAATGGGGCACTTAAGGGTTTCCTTACCTACACCGAAGATCCGATCGTCTCTTCAGATATTGTCACCGATCCTTCATCTTGTATCTTCGATTCTGGCCTAACCAAGGTAATCGGAAACCAAGTTAAGGTCGTAGGTTGGTATGACAACGAATGGGGTTACTCAAACCGCCTAGTTGATCTTGTCGGCCTCGTCGGCAAATCTCTCTAGTTCGCATTGCAACTAACTAAAGAGGGCTAATTAATGTCGCTTCAAAACTTTGATGTAGCCGGCAAGCGAGTATTCCTTCGCTGCGATCTCAATGTTCCGTTGAAAAACGGCGAGATCACAGATGATGGACGCATCCGCGCCTCGCTGCCGACTATCAAAACTCTTCTCGCAAACGGTGCCAGCATCGTTATCGCAGCGCACCTCGGTCGCCCGAAAGGTGTGGCCAAACCAGAGCTTTCACTAGCACCTGTTGCAAAGCGTTTATCTGAACTACTTGGCGCACCAGTGCAATTTGCTGGAGCTGTCACTGGAAGCGATGTAACTTTTAAGGCAGCAGCGCTCAAGGCTGGCGAGATCTTGTTGTTGGAAAATATTCGCTTCTCCGCTGCTGAAACTTCTAAGGATGAGGCTGAGCGCCAAGTTCTTGCAAAAGAGTTAGCAGCACTTGCTGATGCATACGTTGGCGATGGTTTCGGTGCAGTCCACCGCAAACATGCATCTGTTTTCGATCTTCCTAAGTTGTTGCCACACGTTGCTGGCACGCTTGTGGCCGCAGAAGTTGAAGTGTTAAAGAAGTTAACCCAAAACCCAGAACGCCCTTACGGTGTAGTACTTGGGGGAGCGAAAGTTTCAGACAAGATCGGTGTTATCTCTAACTTGCTCGGCAAGGTAGATGTCATGGCGATCGGTGGCGGAATGGTCTTTACTTTCCTCGCTGCACAAGGAAAAGAGATCGGCACATCTCTAGTTGAAACCGATTTGATCGAAACTGTTAAGGGTTTGATCAAGCAGGCTGCAGATTCTGGTGTGAAGTTGGTACTTCCAACAGATATCTTGGTAGCGCCAGCATTTGCATCGGATGCACCTGCAACTTTGGTTAGCTCCGATGCAATTCCCGCAGATCAGATGGGTCTCGATATTGGTCCAGATTCAGCGGCAGCCTTTGCTACAGCGATTCGTTCTTGTAAAACTCTTTTCTGGAACGGGCCGACGGGTGTATTCGAATTTCCAGCATTTGCTAGCGGTACCAAGGTTGTGGCACAAGCGCTTACTGAGGTTTCTGGCATCTCTGTAGTCGGTGGTGGAGACTCTGCCGCTGCGGTACGCGCACTTGGTTTCGCAGATTCAGCCTTCGGATATATTTCTACCGGCGGTGGCGCATCGCTTGAGTACCTAGAAGGCAAAGAACTTCCAGGTTTAACTGCTCTAGGTCTATAAGTAATTGGTCTGTAATTTTTCATCACAATCTAAGTTAGAAGGAGTAAAAAATGCGTAAGCCACTTATGGCAGGTAACTGGAAGATGAACCTCAATCACCTTGAGGCGATCGCGGTTGCGCAGAAGCTTGTCTACTCACTCTCTGATAAGGATTATGACGCAGTTGATATCGCGATCATCCCCCCATTTACCGATATTCGTTCGATTCAAACAATGGTTGATGGTGATCGACTTCGCTTGCTATACGGTGCGCAAGATGTATCACCAGAAAGCAGTGGAGCATTTACTGGAGATATTTCTGGATCAATGCTGGCAAAGCTCGGCTGCACTTTTGCCGTCATCGGCCACTCAGAGCGCCGCGCAATCCATCACGAAGATGATGCGCTTATCAACCGCAAGATCAAAGCGGCGCTAGCAAACGAGCTAACTCCTATCTTCTGCGTAGGTGAAGAACTTTCTATCCGCGAATCTGGTGCACATGTATCTCACGTTATTCGCCAAGTCCGTGCCGGTCTTGAAGGATTTACTAAGCCAGAACTTAAGAAAATTGTTATTGCCTACGAACCAGTTTGGGCGATCGGTACCGGCAAGACTGCAACACCTGAAGATGCGCAAGAAGTATGCGCTGCGATCCGTGAAGAGATCCAAAGTATCGGCTCACCTGAGATCGCTGCGAATATGCGCATCCTCTACGGCGGATCTGTTAAATCATCTAACGTTGTCGAAATCATGAAGCAGGTCGATGTTGACGGTGCCCTAATCGGGGGAGCGAGCCTAGATCCTGAGGAATTGGCCAAGATCGCCAAGTTCTACGCGGTCCCAGACGCCTAACCAAAGACGCCTAACCTAAGGCGCCTAATCTCGCACTTCGATCTAGTATCCTTACGCTCTATCTCCATCCACAACTTGAGGAGTTTTACACCGTGGCTCTAGCTCTATCTATCTTGCTTGTGATCACAAGTATCTTGATGATCCTGCTCGTTCTCCTTCACAAAGGAAAAGGTTCAGGCCTCTCCGATCTATTCGGCGGCGGAATGTCATCAAACTACGGCGGTTCATCTGTTGTAGAACGTAACCTCGATCGCATCACAATCGTTGTTGGCGGTATCTGGTTCGGCGGCGTTGTCGCACTCAGTCTTGTTTTGAAGGGTTAATTCCATGGCAAGTGCAATTCGCGGAAGCCGTGTCGGCGCTGGCCCAATGGGCGAGGCTGAACGCGGAGATCAGATTGAACGCGCCACCGTTTCTTACTTCTGTGGCAACGGACATGAAGTACGTCCATCATTTGCAGTCGAAGAGACTGTAGTAATTCCAGCCGAATGGGATTGCCCTAAGTGCGGTCTACCTGCAGGACGCGATCGCAACAATCCGCCAAAGGCAGTTGTAAATATTCCTTACAAGACCCACTTAGCTTATGTAAAAGAGCGTCGCACAGATACTGAAGGCGCAAAGATTCTTGAAGAAGCGCTCCGTAAACTCCGTGGAGATGACGATTAATTAAAAGTAATAAATATCTTTAGAGAGCTTTAGCGGCTCTCAAGATCTGGTCGATACCCGCGCTACGTTCTGTGCAATGCAGACGAAGCAGCGGGTATTTTCTTGTCGCTAAAGCGCGGTTATCACCGAGGGCCTGCGCCATTAGCAAAGTACGGAAATCAAAGGCGCGTCCTGGAACTGGATAGTTATTCACTGTCTCACCAGTTATCTGCAAGAAAGATCCGTTCTGTTGTCCGCCCTTATGGAATTGACCGGTGGAGTGCAAGAAACGAGGTCCCCAACCAAAGCTAACTGGACGTCCAGATTTCTCGGAAAGAACCGCACGAAGTTCAGTCAGTTTGCTATCTCCTGCGCGATCCAAATAAGCAGTGATTGCGATGTATCCGTCAGCGTCGGTATTTGCGATGAGATTCTTTAACGCTGCGACTAAGGTATTTCCATCGCCGAAGATCTCAACGTCATCCTCGCTGTTGGCGGTGGTGATCACGGGAAGTGAGTTATTCCATTCCGCAAGTACCGCAGAAGTCGCTTCCTTCGCCTCGGTGACATTGGGTTGATTGAAAGGATCGATTTCGAGTGCTGCACCCAGTAGAGCAGTTACCCATTCCCAGAATAAGAAATGCTCGCCAAGTTCTGCTTCAACTGTTAGATCTGCACCGGGTGCAAATGCGACAGAGAATGCTCCGCCCATCGCCGCTTCCTTGAAACCTTCTGTTGCAATTGGCAGACGCCCTTGCTCCTCTTTACCTGTTGACTCAGCGATTAACTGTTCGATCCAATCAGAAAGTCCAGGAAAGTTTGAACCGCTATCTGTGAAACCTAAGAATTGCTGGGCTTGAGTTAGTAGCAAATAAGCGACATCTAGAACTACTTCTGGATTGGTATTCATGAGTTCGCGGCAGTCACTTGCTTGATCAAGAAGAACTGATGCATCAACGCCCATCAGTGCGGCGGGGGTTAGCCCAAATGCGGTCAGGGCGCTAAAACGTCCGCCTACATTTGGGTCAGCGTTGATAACTGTAAATCCAACTTTACGTACATCCTGATCTAGCGGTGAACCAGGATCGGTTACAAAGACCATATGTTCAGTGGGATTCAACCCCGCATCACTTAAATACTTTTCAAAGAAGGCGCGCTGTGAAGAAGTTTCAATGGTGGATCCTGATTTCGAAGCAACCAGGACAAGCATCTTGCTGGAATCGCCTTGCAGCGCACGATGCAGATAATCCGGATCCGTTGAATCCAAGATAAAAACTTTCTTCTTATAGGTCTGAGCGATTACCTCGGGGGCAAGTGAAGAACCACCCATTCCGCAGAGAACTAGATTAGTTTTATCGCGAAATTTAGCAGCGAGAGCATCGAGCAAGGGGAGTAGCTCGCGTGAACTTTGATCTAGGTCAACCCAATTTAGACGGATCGCAGCCTCTGCACTTGCTGCCTGGCCCCAAATATCTGCATCTTTAGCAGCGATAAGAGGATGCGCTTTTGCCAATGCCAAGTATTTAGGATCGTTACGATCAATCTTGGATAGAGATGGTCCGCTTAATTTGATCATCGTTCTTTACTTCAGTGCGTTCTGGATTTTTGCGGCAATTACATCTGGGCCGAATCCAAATTCAGTAAAGAGCTTTCCAGCAGATGCTGAAGCCCCAAAGTGTTCTAACGATATAGCGATGCCTGAATCACCGATGTAATCGCGCCAGCCTTGGGCGATTCCAGCTTCGATGCTTACGCGCAACTTGGCGGTTTTGGGAATTACTTGGCCTTGGTATGCGGCATCGGTCTCTTTAAACCATTCCAGACAAGGAGCACTTACTACGCGCGTGGAGACCCCTTGGCCTTCAAGAATCTCTTGTGTTGCAAGTGCGACACCAACTTCAGAACCAGTTGCGATTAGAACAACATCGGCTGAGCCAGAGGCTTCTTTCAAAATGTAGGCGCCTTTACCAACAAGTGCGACATCGCCATGTGTTGCGCGATCGACTACCGGCAAATTCTGGCGAGAAAGCAATAAACCTGCAGGCTTGCGGCGTTGCAGAATTACCTTCCATGCCTCGCGAACTTCGTTGGCATCGCCTGGACGCACCACATCAAAGTTAGGAATCGCACGGAGCGCAGCCAAATGTTCAACCGGTTGATGCGTTGGACCATCTTCGCCCAGACCAATTGAGTCATGGCTCCAGATAAAGATAGATGCGATATCCATAATCGCCGCTAAGCGAACTGCTGGTCGCATGTAATCGCTAAAGACGGCAAAGGTTCCACCGAAGCAACGCGATAAGCCGTGCAGAGCAACGCCGTTTAGAATCGATCCCATCGCATGTTCACGAATACCAAAGTGGATCATGCGTCCGTAAGGGTTTGCATTCGCCATTGCGCTCGTAGCAGGGAGGAAAGAACCCGCGCTATTGATAACGGTGTTATTGCTTCCTGCCAGATCTGCAGAACCGCCCCAAAATTCGGGAAGCACCTTTGCAATAGCGGCAATTACATCACCTGAAGCTTTTCGTGTTGCTACATCTTTTCCTGGTGCAAAGACTGGAAGCTCTTTATCCCAGCCGGCAGGTAGTTCTTTGGATACTAAACGTTTCAGCAGCGCTGCGCGATCAGGGTTAGCCGTTTTCCAAACTGCAAAGTTCTTATCCCAATCGGCGCGCAGCGCAGCGCCACGTTCCTTAACTTTGCGAACATGTGTGATCACATCTGCTGGTGCAGCAAAACTTTCTTCAGGATTAAGGCCGAGAAGTACTTTTGTTGCGGCAATCTCTTCGGCGCCAAGGGCAGAACCATGAGATTCGGCGGTGTTTCGAGCCTTAGGCGCAGGCCAGGCAATTACCGAGTGCATACGAATTAAAGTTGGCTTCGCGTTTTCATTACCCGCAGCAATCATTGCTGCATCCAAAGCCGGAAGATCTACATCTCCATCTGACTTCGTAGAAACCTCAATTACATTCCAACCATATGCGCGGTAACGTGCAGAAACATCTTCAGTAAAGGCAACATGGGTATCGCCTTCAATCGAGATGCGGTTGTCGTCGTAGATCATCTTTAAGTTGCCAAGTTGTTGGGTGCCGGCAAGTGATGATGCTTCACCGCTTACACCTTCTTGTAAATCACCATCGGAACAGATAACCCAAATATTGTGATCGAAGATCGACTTTCCTACAGGCGCATCTGGGTCCAGTAAACCGCGCTCATAACGCGCAGCCATCGCCATTCCGACCGCAGTTGCAACACCTGCACCTAACGGTCCGGTCGTCATTTCAACGCCAGCGGTGTGACCGTATTCAGGGTGGCCCGGTGTAAGTGAGTTCCAAGTTCTAAATGATTTCAGATCATCTAACTCAACGCCGTAGCCGCTGAAATAAAGTTGAATGTAAAGAGTTAGTGAAGAATGGCCGCAAGAAAGAACAAAGCGATCGCGCCCCAACCAATTTGGGTCAGCAGGATCATGGGTTAAATGGTTTTGAAATAGGTTGTAGGCAACTGGGGCAAGTGACATCGCGGTACCGGGATGTCCATGGCCAGCC
>JAPLBI010000111.1 GCA_026392815.1 Actinomycetota bacterium | reverse complement strand
GTAATTCGAATATTTCCATCTGTTGGTAGACCCATAGCCGCTAAAACATGGCTAGGCTGCAAATTCATTGCAGTACATGCAGATCCTGAATCAACTGAGATACCGCGAGCACTTAACCCACGCAGTATCTCTTCGCCATTGCAATCTGGAATCACCAAAGATGTCAGATGGGGCATTGATTTATTTAGATCTCCCGCAATAAGGGCTCCTGGGTTTTCACGAGCAACATCAGAGCGGATTTTGGCGCTCATCTTTCTGATGTTTTCATCGTCGGGCACGAAATTTTCAAGCGCTACTGCGCTGGCAATCAAGAGTGGTAGCGAGAAAGTTCCGTAAGTTCTTCTTACGGCAGATATATGGGGGAGCGGGTTCTTCCAGTTGGCAGAATCGCTAATTGCAACGACGGCAACACCGGCTGGTCCTTCCCAAGCCCTTGAGTCAAAGACGGCGCTGCTCCACTTTGGAGGCAGAGGTACGCGGCTACCAGAAGCAGTGGCGTCGATTGCAATCAATAGATCCTCTGGCAATTGCTCCGGAACTTTATTGATCGCGCCGGTTTCGCCGTTTGCTAATTGAAAAGAAAGAACCGATTTTCTATTCAATTCAACCTCTGAGAAATTTAAAGTTCCATCAGGGGAGAGGGGAATAATCTGAGAGTTGCCTTGATGCGATCTTGCCGTAGCAATCACACCCGATCTATCGCCAGCTCCGTAGAACAACTCTCTTTCTTTCGCTAAGAAACCTCCCAGAGAAAGAAAGTAAGCGAGTCCAACTTCGCCGGTGATCTCAATCTGATCTGGCTTAAGTCCTAAATTTGCGGCGAGCGATTCGAGGGCGTTACTTCTCAGATGGGCGGCGCGACTTGGCGATTGGCCAATTTTTTTAGGGTCGGCCCATCCACTGTCCATCGCAGCAACCAAGGCTTGCGCGGCAAGCGAATTGAGTGCTGTCTCTGATTGGAAGTTTCCTGTGACTCGTACCACCCAGCGAACGCTACTAGTCAATGCGACTAACTCCGAATTAGCGGACTATCCTTAACCTTATGTCCGCCCATAAACGCTCGCGTCTTCTGGTACTTCTAGCCGCTCCGCTAACTCTTCTGCTTAGCGGTTGCTCCAAAGTCGCTGGCCTTGGATATGAAGAAGGTCTATCAAGCGTTAATGACATCTCACTTTCACTCTGGCAGGGAGCATGGATTGCTGGCGGCGTAGTTGGTGTAATTACATTTGTACTGATTATCTGGCCAGCGATTTTCCATCGCGCTAAAGCCAGTAAAGGTGAATTCCCAAAGCAGACCCAATACAACATTCCTGTAGAAATTGCTTACACGATAATTCCATTTATCATCGTTGCAGTTCTCTTCTATTACACCGCAGTCAAGCAAGAGAAAATCGTTGAGAAGACATCAACCTACGCCCATGAAATCACCGTTAATGGATTCCAATGGTCATGGCAGTTTAGTTATCCTGAAGCTGGGCCAAAGGCAGTTGTTACTGGAACTCCAGCGCAACCTCCAACTTTGGTAGTTCCGATCGGCGAAAAGGTTCGCTACACAATTGAATCAAACGATGTTGTTCATGGTTTCTGGATTCCAGCATTTATGATTCAGATGCAGAACTTGCCGGGCGTAACAAATAGCCTTGAATTCACCGCCAATAAATTAGGTACATATCCGGGTCGATGCAACATCCTCTGTGGACGAAATCACTCACAAATGCTCTTTACGGTAAAGGTTGTAACAGTTGCCGAATATAAGGCTTATCTCGAAACTCTGAAGGCGAGCGCAGCATGACCACTTATGCAGAACGTCCAACGATCAATCCAGTAGGCGCGCAACCATCGAGCAAGGGTAAAAACTTTGTAAAGTGGATTACCTCAACCGATCACAAGACGATCGGCTATATGTATTTGATGGCCACCTTTGGTTGGTTCTTAGTAGGCGGTCTTCTTGCCCTATTCCTGCGCGCCGAGCTAACTCGCCCAGGAATGCAGTTCTTGAGCAACGAGCAGTACAACCAGATTTTCACGATGCACGGAACGATTATGTTGCTCATGTTTGCAACTCCACTCTTTGTTGGCTTTGCGAACGTAATCATGCCGCTGCAGATCGGCGCCGCAGATGTGGCTTTCCCTCGCCTTAACATGCTCTCCTTCTGGTTATTTATGTTTGGAAGCATTACTGCAGTGGCAGGATTC
>JAPLBI010000114.1 GCA_026392815.1 Actinomycetota bacterium | reverse complement strand
CCTAGATTTAGGCTGGTTTCATACAATCCATCTGCTGTCCGTATTTTCATATCATTAGGAATCTGTGTGATTGAAACACCAAACCTATTTGAACCAAAGGAAAAATTCTTATTAGTGAGTTCCCAATCTGGAACCTTAACTAAAAGTCCAGATTGCCATTGATAACTTAAGGTGCCAGAGGGTTTAGCTGTAAATACCACACCGTTTTGATCAGTCGCTGTAATAGATTTTATGCACTGCTTCGTTATTGTGGTGCCGCAAGGCTTGAAAATTTCTGGGGCGGGAATCACTTCTCCAAGACTGTTGGTGATTAGATCCGATTTGTTACCGAATTCATCAACCAAGTTACTTTCAGAAATAGCGGCAGGCATACTTGCCAGGGACAGCAATAATGAGAAAAAGGCTATGAAGACTTTCTTCATCGTCCATGCCTCTCAGCTAAGTTATCGATTAATACCTCAGGTGGTGCCCCGAGTGGGGGTCGAACCCACACTTGGAGGATTTTAAGTCCTCTGCCTCTGCCATTGGGCTATCGGGGCCATGCGAAGGTCAGAGTCTACTTGCCTTTTTAATAACTGAATCCAACATCTTCTCGGTCAATTTCCCCGTAAAAGTGTTCTGTTGGCTGGGATGGTAACTGCCGATGATGGTTCGTTTGATTCCATCGGGACCATTAAATACAGCAGTGGCACCGTGACCAAACTTTGGTTTCGGCTTTGGAATCTCGCATCCAAGTTCTTGAAGAGTTGCAAGAAGCGTCGTCCAGGCAAGATTGCCAAGAGCTAAGAAGGAGCGCGCGGTTGGCATAAGAAGCGCTATCTCATCTCTATAGAAAGGTGCGCAAGTGTTTTTCTCTTCGGTGGTTGGCTTGTTATCCGGCGGAGCACATCGAACAGCGCAGAGAATTCGAGTGTTGATTAACTTCTGGCCATCATCTTTGCTTTTACTTGTGGCGATCTTTGCTAGACCATTTTTGTGAAGAGACTTGTAAAGCCAATCGCCAGATGAATCGCCGGTGAATACGCGACCGGTGCGGTTAGCGCCGTGTGCACCAGGTGCCAGACCAAGGATGACTATTTGCGCGTTAGAAGGACCAAAACCTGGGACTGGCTTTCCCCAGTACTTTTCATTTTCGTAAGCTTTACGTTTTGTAACGGCTACTTCTTCCCGCCATTCAACGAGGCGCGGACATTTCTTGCATTTAACAATTGCGGAATCCAGTAGGTCGAGCGATTTATACAAGCGACCAAGCCATTCCATCGAGAATATCTGATTCAGAGGCAACGAATTCAGTAGCGCCAGTTGCGCGCATGATGCGTGAGAGAACTAGTGAACCTGCAGATATGACGTCGACGCGACCTGGGTGCATGTAACCAAGTGATTCGCGTTGGGTGCGGGTCATCTTGATAAGAGTTTGCGAAACTTGATGAACTTTTTCTGCCGAGATATGTGAAAGGTGAATTGCATAACGATCGTATTCAGGTAGATCTAGTGCGGCTGCGGCAACTGTTGTTGCGGTTCCGGCTACAGCGATCAGAGTCTTGGCTTTAGTGATTGGAACTAACTTTGCAGCTTGAGCAATTGCTTCATCAATATCTTCCGTTGCTGCTGCTACTTGTCCTGGATCTGGAAGATCGCCGGTGAAATGGCGCTCTGACATACGAACGCAGCCAATGTTCACGCTCTTTGCTGCTTCAACTGTTTCGGTGCCGAATACGAATTCGGTAGATCCCCCGCCAATATCTACGACAAGGAATGGGCCATCTGCAGCTGGTAAATCTTTAGTTGCGCCCATAAATGAGAGACGTGCTTCTTCGTCGCCAGAGATAACTTCCGGGCGGATACCTAAACGTTCGAAAACACCTTCGATAAAGAGGTCGCGGTTGGTAGCATCGCGAGTGGCACTGGTTGCGCAGAAGCGAATCTTTTCAACGCCGCGCTTTGCAATCTCTGCGGCATAGATATCAACTGCAGCGAGTGTGCGAGCGATCGCATCTGGGTGGAACTGACCCGTTTTATCAACGCCTTGTCCTAAGCGGACAACTTCCATCAGTCGTGTGACTTCGCGGAAGTTGGTGCCGTCGATATCTGCAATAAGTAAACGAATTGAGTTGGTACCGCAATCTATAGCCGCTACTCGCATGGTTCGTCCTTCCACCATTCAGGTAGTTTTGCTAGAGCTTCATCACCGAGTGGATTAACGCCAGGACCTGCGGAAAGTGAATGTGCCACTAGTGAATGTAAACATTTAACGCGGTTGGGCATTCCGCCGGCGGAGATTCCTTCAACTTCAGGAACATCCATCTTTAGCGCTGCGCGCGCGGCAAGGTAATCATCATGTGCTGCGGCATATGCGCCAGCTAGTTCGGCATCAACGGCAAGGCGCTCATTCATTTCTGCCATCAAACCAGTCGATTCGAGTGTGGAGATTG
>JAPLBI010000136.1 GCA_026392815.1 Actinomycetota bacterium | reverse complement strand
TTTAACTCAAAGGCCAAGTTGAAGGGTGATTTCTAACCATTCTTCTTCGCGAGAGTTGATTTCTGCGCGTTGTGTTTCTAGTTCTGCGCTGATCCGAATCAACTCTGTAGGTTCGAATGCAGCTTTTTCTTGCTCACTTTCAAGTTCTGCGATCTTTTCCTTAGCCTTCTGAATCTGTCTTTCGACGCGAACCAAATCTTTTTTCAATTGTCGCTGCTCCGCCGCAGAAGATTGAGATTTTCCTTTTGTTGCTTCGACTGGTTTTTGCAGAGACTCCGCTCGTTGTTCCAAGTATTGATCAACACCACGTGGCAGATCGCGTAACTCTTTATCTCCTAGTAGTCCGACAAAACGATCACATACTCGTTCTAAGAAATATCGATCGTGTGAGATAACGATTAGCGTTCCGCCGTAGCTATCCAAAAGATCTTCAAGTTCGGTTAACGTCTCAATATCAAAATCATTTGTTGGTTCATCAAGTAATAAAACATTTGGGGAATCCATTAACAAGCGCGTTAGTTGTAAGCGGCGCTTTTCTCCTCCTGATAGATCCCCTACAGGTGTCCATTGCGAGTCTTTATCAAAGCCAAGACGTTCACAAAGTTGCGAAGCTGAAAGCGACTTACCATTTCCAAGTTCAATATGTGAAGCAACCTTTTCAACCGCCTCTAAAACTCGCCAAGTTGGATTTAACTCATCGAGGTGCTGCGTAAGGAATGCCGCTTTAACGGTGACACCGGTTACGAGTTTTCCGGCATATGGCGGAATTTCTCCTGCCAGCGTGCGCATTAAGGTGGTTTTTCCAGCGCCGTTTACTCCAACGATTCCGATGCGATCGCCAGGACCAACGTTCCAGTAAAGATCATCGATTAACTCTTTTTCACCGGCGCGAATTTGTGCATGATGAGCTTCATAAACAGTGTTACCCAATCGGTTACGAGCAAATTTCAAGAGTTCACCTTGATCACGCGGGGCGGGTTCTTCGGCAATCAAAACGTTGGCGGCATCCACTCTAAATTTCGGTTTTGTTGTGCGCGCAGGAGCACCGCGGCGCAGCCACGCCAATTCTTTACGGATTAAGTTGTTGCGACGAGCATCCATTGCACTTGCTTGTCGTGAACGCTCAGCCTTAGCCAAGACGAATGCAGAATAACCACCGTCATACTCTTCTACTTTCCCACCAACAACTTCCCACGTTCTATCAGTGACCGCATCGAGAAACCAACGATCGTGAGTAATAACTAAGACCGCTAAATTCTTCCGTTGGTTTAGATGCTCTGCCAACCAAGCAACGCCTTCTACATCTAAATGGTTTGTTGGTTCGTCCAACAGAATTAGATCAAGGTCATCGATCAGAAGTTTGGCTAGCCCAACACGGCGTTTTTCTCCGCCAGAGAGTGTGGAGAATTTCCTTTCAAATAAGTGATCATCAAAGCCACCGAATAGCCCCGTAAATACCTCGCGGATTCCAGAATCACTTGCCCATTCATGTTTTGCTCTATCGCCGATTACCACATCGCCAACTGTTGAATTGGGA
>JAPLBI010000177.1 GCA_026392815.1 Actinomycetota bacterium | reverse complement strand
GTTTCAAAGCGGATTTCGCGCTTTCCGAATTTGCCATTATCAATAACGGCAACTGATGTTTGCACTTCTTGACCCTCCATGGGTCCTCCTTTTTTATATGAATTGCTTTTGGTACCCAGTCCAGGTTCATAAGGAGTTCTCGATTAAAAGTTAAGTAATGAATCGTCGATCGAAGTTCACGCACAGGGATAAACCTTGCGGAAACCACTACCGAGGACCATTAGCTTTAAAGATTAATGAAAAAGCCAAACTCCCCTGGCGGGTAGTTATTTAATTAGCGGCGAATACCGAGCTTTTCGATAATCGCGCGATAACGATTGATATCTGTCTTAGACAAGTACTGAAGGATGCGACGACGCTGACCTACGAGCAACAACAGACCGCGACGGTTGTGGTGATCGTGTGGGTTGGTCTTTAGATGTGTAGTGATGTCTTCAATACGACGTGAGAGCAAAGCAACTTGTGCTTCTGGGCTTCCGGTGTCGGTAGCTGATGAGCCGTACTTTGCAACGATTTCTTTCTTTACTTCTGGTGTTAAAGCCATTTAAGGACTCCTCTTAGTTACCGCCACGACGGCGACCGGTTTGATACACGGTCACTCACTTTGATCGTTGGACAGGGGAAAGGTTACCAGCGGGGCTGCAGATATCGGAAATCGAGCTTTTTAGCCTTCAGTTAACGCTCGTGCCTGATCGCAATCCAACTTCATCTGCACAAGTAGCGGTTCGAGGCCATCAAATTTCAAGGTATCTCGCAGGCGCCAGCCAAATTCGATTGATGCGTTCTTGTCGTAAAGTTCTAAGCCTTCTTGATCGAGTGCATATGCCTCTACTTGGCGACCGCGCACACCTTCAAATGTTGGATTGGTGCCGATTGAAATTGCGGCAGGCCAGAAGTTGATTCCGACTGTTAACCAACCTGCATATACGCCATCTGCCGGAATTGTTTGCCCATCGATATTTCCCAAGTTAGCGGTGGGATAACCAATTCCGCGACCACGTTTTTCACCGTGCACAACGACGCCATCTAGGCGGTGCGGGCGAGAAAGTAAGGTCCGCGCTTCTTCAACCTTTCCTTCAACTACTAATTTGCGGATACGAGAAGAAGAGATTGCCTCATTCTCTTCAGACTTTAAATCTTGGACATCTACAGTGAAATTAAAGTTCAAACTATCTTTGATTAGAGAATCTATATTACCTGCCGCTTTGTGGCCATAAGTAAAGTTCTTGCCCACGATCACTGTAGAAACGCTCAACTGACCAACCAAAACATCTTTTACAAAATCTTCCGGAGCCATAGCGGCGAATTTTTCATTGAACTTAAGTACCGCAACTTGGTCGGCGTTATGGATCTTTAAGAGTTCAACACGATCTGCCAAAGTTGTAAGCATCGTTGGCGCACGATCCGGTGCGAAAACCTGCATTGGATGTGGGTCGAAGGTGAGCGCGATAATTGAGCGACCATCGGCGATCTCTTTGGCGCGATCGAGCAGCAATTGGTGGCCCTTATGGACGCCATCGAAGACGCCAATTACGACGACGCTTCCTGTGCTCATCTGCCTATTATCTCTGAATTAATTCGCCGCTGCAAAAACTGCGATCGGTTTTGCCTTGCCGGATTCGTTCTTCAACAGTGCAATAAGGCGGTTATCTGGTGAGAGCGCCGCAAAAATATCTTCGCCAGTATTTGAAGGTAGCGGTCTGCCGAATGAAAGTTCTGCGACTTCATCTAGCACCAGCTCGCGGACCGAGAATGTGGCACGCGCAACATCCGCTAAATCTAAAGTTTTAAACTCTTGCGCCTTGAGCGCATCGAAGGTAATCGCCTGATCAATTACAAAGCCAGCAACTCGCGTACGGCGCAGCGCTGACAAATGGCCACCAACAGCTAATTCGCTGCCTAGATCGCGTGCGATCGCGCGGATGAAAGTGCCAGCAGAACAAGTGACATCAATATCAATTTCGATTCGAGCACCAGTATGGCGAATATCTAATACTTCTAAAGATGAAATTGTGATGGTGCGAGCAGCTAGCTCAAATACTTCGCCCGCACGTACTCGGTCATAGGCGCGCTCTCCTGCAACCTTTACAGCGGATACTGAACTGGGACGTTGTTGAATCTCCCCCACCATTTTAGAAAGGCCCGATCTAATTTCTTCGTCGGTAATCATTGACGCATCTGCTTCAGATATGACTTCGCCTTCTTGGTCGTCAGTGATTGTTGCCGCACCTAAAACAACTGTTGCAATATATGACTTGTCACCATCGGTGATGTATTGCAATAAACGAGTTCCGTTACCAAAACCAAGTACGAGTACGCCAGTGGCCATCGGATCTAGCGTGCCAGCATGGCCAACTTTGCGTGTGCCAAGTGCCTTGCGCGCAACTGCCACAACATCATGGCTAGTCATGGCAGGTGCTTTATCTACAACTAGAAAGCCATCCATTAGTTAGGCGTTAATCTTCAATAACTTTTGGAACCTTGTAGGGATCTGCTCCCCCAGCAAATGTCGCGTTCTTGCGAAGTTGGGCAACCTCAGCATCTAGAACATGGACTTTATCTAAGAGTGAATCAAGTGCTTTCGCAGATTCTGGAAGTCCATCTTCGAAGAATTCGATAGATGGAGTAATGCGCGTCTGAAGATCGCGACCAACAGCGCTGCGGATTACGCCTTTTGCGCTCTCAAGTGCGGCGGCAGTTGCAGCGCGCTGTTCTTCATCACCTAATACGGTGTAGAAGATCGAAGCGTTCTGCAGATCGCCAGTTACGCGCGCATCTGTGACAGTGACGAAGCCGAGACGAGGATCTTTAATCTTCGTCTCAAGCAGCTGCGCCACTACCACTTTGATGCGGTCGGCAACTTTCTGAGTGCGATGTGATTGGCCCATTGTTATGCGCGCTTCTTCTCGCGCATCTCAAAGACCTGAATGGTGTCTCCGATTTGCAGATCCTTCATATTGCCAAGGCCAATACCGCACTCGAAGCCTTCTTTAACTTCGGTGGCATCGTCCTTGAAGCGCTTGAGCGAATCAATGGTGAGGTCATCGGCGATGATTTCAGTACCGCGCATAATGCGTGCCTTGGAATTTCGCTTGATTGAACCATCGCGAACGATAGAACCTGCGATATTGCCGGCCTTTGAAGATTTGAAGATCTCACGGACTTCAGCGTTACCGAGAACGATTTCTTCGTACTCTGGCTTGAGCAAGCCCTTAAGAGATAGTTCGATCTCTTCAATTGCGTTGTAGATAACTGAATAGAAGCGAACTTCTACGCCTTCTTGATCAGCATAGATCGCTGTCTGTGGCTCTGGCTTAACGTTAAAGCCAATAACTACAGCAGTTGATGCTGATGCCAAAGTGATATCTGACTTGGTGATTGCACCAACGCCACGGTGGATAACGCGTAGATCAACTTCTGCTCCAACATCGAGTTGCATAAGTGCATCTTCGAGCGCTTCGACAGAACCTGAAACGTCACCCTTAAGGATGAGATTGAGTGTTGAGACCTTGGATTGCTCCATAAAGTCTTCAAGTGAAACCTTCTTGCGAGCCTTAGCAAGTTGCGCGTTACGTTCTGCAGCCTGACGCTTTTCAGCGATCTGACGCGCAGTACGGTCTTCATCTGCAACTAAGAAGGTATCGCCCGCACTTGGAACCGATGTGAAACCGAGAACCTGTACTGGACGAGATGGTCCGGCGGTATCCACGTTTTGGCCATCTTCATCAAGCATCGCGCGTACGCGACCGAATGAACCGCCGGCAACAATTGCATCACCGATCTTGAGCGTTCCGCGTTGCACAAGAACTGTGGCAACTGGTCCGCGACCGCGATCGAGGTGAGCTTCTATGGCAACACCGCGCGCTGAATCTTCGGCAACTGCGCGAAGATCAATTGCAGCATCTGCTGTTAGAAGAATTGCATCGATGAGTTCGTTAACGCCTACACCTGATTTAGCAGAGACGTTTACGAAGAGAGTTTCTCCGCCGTACTCTTCTGCGATCAAGTTGTACTCGGTCAATTGCTGGCGGACCTTATCTGGATTCGCACCCTCTTTATCAACCTTGTTAACGGCAACAACGATAGGAACATCTGCTGCTTGAGCGTGGTTTAACGCTTCAATTGTCTGCGGCATGATTCCGTCATCTGCTGCCACAACGAGAACTGCGATATCTGTAACTTTTGCACCACGAGCACGCATAGCGGTGAACGCTTCGTGGCCAGGTGTATCGATAAAGGTAATCGCACGGTTTACGCCGTCATGGTCATGGTGAATTTGGTAGGCACCGATGTGCTGAGTGATTCCACCGGCTTCGGTCTTTAGGACCTCAGATTTACGGATGGCATCGAGCAAACTGGTCTTACCGTGATCTACGTGTCCCATAACAGTTACAACAGGTGGGCGTGCAACCAGTAGATCTGCATCAAGGTCGGCAAGTTCTTGCGCAAGATCGATATCGAAATCTTGCAAGAGTTCGCGGTCTTCATCCTCTGGGCTAACAATTTGGATTACATATCCAAGTTGTGCACCAAGAATTTCAAATGTGTCAGCATCAACAGATTGCGTTGCAGTAACCATTTCACCTAGGTGGAATAGCGCAGCAACCAACGCTGCTGCATCTGCACCGATCTTTTCAGCGAAATCTGCAAGAGTTGAACCGCGACGCATACGGATCTGAGTCTTTCCATCACCGTGCGGAATAACTGCGCCACCCAATTGTGGCGCTTGCATATTGTCGAATTCATCGCGCAGCGCTTTTCTTGATTTTGGTTTGCGCTTGCTGCTCTTACTTGCATTCTTTCCAAATGCACCTGCAGCACCGCCGCGACCTGGACCGCGATTAGGACCGCCGCCGGGACGTTGTGGACCACCAGTAGTTGGTGCACCAGTTGAAGGACCGCCAGATGAAGGACCACCGGAACGATATGGACCAGAAGATGCACCTGGTGCACCTGTTCCTGCAGGACGTGACTGATAATTTCCAGGACCGCCAGTACCTGCAGGACGTGGAGTGTTTGGACGCGCTGCAAAACCTGGGCGAACAGAACCAGGACGTGGTCCTGACATTCCGGGACGTGCACCGGGTGCACCTGCAGGTCGTTGTGGTGGACGCGGAACCGCACCACCCGTTGAGAATGGATTATTTCCGGGACGTGGTGGACGTGGAACTGCAGGTGTTGTTCCAGCAGCAGTTGAAAATGGATTGTTACCTGGACGCGGTGTAGTTGGTTTGCTCTCTGGCGCAGGTGTTTCTGCATCTGCAGATGGTGCAGACGGTGCAGACGGTGCAGGTGTTGGTGCAGCTGCTTGCGCAGCGCTTTCGGCGCGCGATGCTTTTAGCGCCTCTAAATCAACGCCGAGTTCGGCGGCAAGTTCGGCGGCAAGTTCAGGGTTAACTTCCGCAGTTTTCTTGGCAGCGGTCTTCTTTGCAGCTGCTTTCTTAACTGGCTTCGCATCGGAAACTGGCTTGGCATCGGGATACATCTCGATGAGCTTGCGCACGACCGGCGCTTCTACAGTTGATGATGCTGAGCGGACGAATTCGCCCATTTCTTGGAGTTTTGCAAGGACAACCTTGCTCTCCATACCGAGTTGTTTTGCCAACTCATGTACGCGGACCTTTGACACATTTCTCCTGTCTTGGCCCGCAATCTTTATTCTAGATATTTATCTAGGGATGCGAGCCTTAGTTGTAAGACCTCATAATCTGAACGAGCTCATTTGAGTTTCATATCTTTCGCATCCATATCTTTAAGTTAATAACTAGTTACCTGACTTTAAACGCTCATCTAAGAACGCTTTAAATTTTGAAAGATCCGGCGCCTGCTCCAGCTTGAAGGCTGATTTAAACGCTTTCCGATCTATTGCGATGTATCCACAAGATAAGTGGAGCCAGGCTCCCCTACCGTGAGATTTTCCACCGCTTGTTGGAGTAATAACCCCGTCAAGACAGTTGACTCGCAATAGCTGCGAAGGTTCTTGAGATTTACGACAAACGATGCAGGTGCGTATCGGTTTGATACCTCTTTGCATTGCAGCCATTTCTCTAACCTTCAACAAGGGTTAAGGATAGCGAAGAGCGGCTATTTCACCTAAATCCCTGCGTAGCAGGTGCGTTTATTTAGGCCCAATCACCTAGGCACAGTTGGGGTGTCGGGATGGATATCAATGCGCCAACCTGTTAGACGTGCAGCCAGTCGCGCATTCTGTCCATCTTTGCCAATTGCAAGTGAGAGTTGGTAATCAGGAACTGTCACCTTTGCAGATCGCGTAGCAAGATCAACAATTTCTACCTTGGTAACTTTCGCTGGAGAAAGTGCATGCGCAACAAATTGTGCAGGATCTTCTGACCAATCGACGATATCAATCTTCTCACCATGCAGCTCTTCCATAACTGCATTGGCACGTGAACCCATTGGACCAATTAAAGATCCCTTGGGAGAAACACCGGCGCGATGTGAGCGGACTGCCAACTTTGTGCGATGTCCTGCCTCGCGGGCAACTTCCATAATCTCAACGATGCGATCGTTGATTTCGGGAACTTCGAGTGCAAAGAGTTGCTTAACTAGCGCAGGGTGGCTGCGTGAGAGCATGATCTCTGGCCCTTTCATTCCCTGTTTAACTTCAACTACAAAGCACTTGATGCGATCGCCATGGTTGTAAACCTCACCAGGAACTTGTTCTTGCGGAGGAATGCGACCTTCGACCTTGCCGAGGTTTACATGGATCATCTTGGGATCGCGACCTTGTTGCACAATTCCAGAGATAACATCGCCAACGGATGCGCTGAACTCGCCTACAATTTCGGCATCGTTATTGGCGCGCATCTTTAACTTGATGACCTGTCTAACTGTAGAAGTTGCAGTGCGTGCGAAACCTTCTGGTTCATCGCGATCTTCTGAGATCCGTTCGCCAAGTTCGTTAAATGTTGGAACCCAGATAACGATCTCACCAGTTTCGCGATCGATACTGGCACGGGCTTGGCGCTTTGGCGCATCCGTTTCGTAATAAGCGGTCAAAACCCCTGCTTCAATTTCTGTAATCAAATCTTCCAGCGGCATCTGCTTATGGGTTGCCAGCGCGATTAGCGCATCGACATCGACCTGGCCTTTATTCATCGCCAGCCTCGTCATTTAAATTCTGTGCTTCTTCTTTTCGGTTAAATTCGATTTCAACTACCGCGCGCTTAATATCTGCGAAGTTAACGGTGTGGGTTTTGATTCGCCCTTTGATGTTCTCAACGAGCGTCGCTGTTGCTTCGTTAAATTCTGTGAGTCGGCCAGTGGTAACTGTTCCATCTTGCATAGTTACCTTTACCAAGCGAGTTAAGTTCTTGGTCCAGTGGCGGGGCAGCGTTAGCGGACGATCAACACCTGGTGAAGTTACTTCTAGAGTAAATGGTGTTTCATCCATAAAGGCTGCGGTATCAAGCAGCTCTGAGATCAACCGTGAGACAACGGTGACTTGATCTAGGTTTAGCGGGCTCTGGCCATCAACGATGCATGTAACTACGCGGTGGCTGCCGGCAGATGTTAATTGGACTTCTTCAAGATAGAAACCGGCTTCAGTAACAGCGGGTTCGATCAACTGGGTAATTGACTGTGTCAGTGACACTTGTGGCTCCTTTATTAACTTTTTATTAATTTGTTATTTAGTTTTTTACTACGCGTCAAGTTTAGCACCGATTAATTCAGGGTTAACGCAGCGCGGTAAAGGTATCGAACGCCACTTTGAGAATTAGCGCTGCTGTTATTCCCATAAAGACTTTTCGAACTAAACCTGAGCCGCCACGTAGGGCTATGCGAACACCGATTAGTCCGCCACAGACATTGGCGATCGCCAGGGTCAGGCCAATTTTCCAGCGAATTTCTCCGTTGACGCCAAAGACCAGAATGGCTCCGGCATTGGTGGCGACATTGACGACTTTGGCGATTGCAGAGGCCGATAAAAATGCAAAGCCCATGACTGCGACCAATAAGAGAATTAAGAAGGACCCTGTTCCAGGACCGATGATTCCATCGTAGAAACCAATTACTAGCGCAGCGACAGCAGAAATCTTTAACCTTTTGCTTTCGCTATGTCGCATGGATTCGATCTGACCTAACTGCGGACGTTTCCAGGTATAGATAAGAACTGCGATTAAGAGCGCGACAACTAGCGGTTTCAAAACTTCTGTCGGTATAAGTGAAGCAAGAGATGCTCCACCCATTGATCCGATAAAGGCGGGTATCGCCATAACTATTAACAACTTCGAACTCACCTTTATATTTCGCCGATAAGTAAGGGCGGAGGCGGCTGTTCCAAAGATAGATGGAACTTTATTTGT
>JAPLBI010000029.1 GCA_026392815.1 Actinomycetota bacterium | reverse complement strand
TTCTGGAAAAGGTTGGGTAACTTCGGAATATGCGATGTTGCCACGTGCAACTCATACTCGTTCTGATCGTGAAAGCGTTAAGGGCAAGCTCGGCGGACGTACTCAAGAAATCTCGCGCCTTGTCGGTCGCTCACTTCGTGCGATTGTAGATATGAAGGAACTTGGCGAAAATACAATTGTTATCGACTGCGATGTTCTGCAAGCAGATGGTGGAACACGTACCGCTGCAATTACAGGAGCTTATGTTGCACTTGCCGATGCAATTTCTTGGGCGAAGGCACAAGGCCATATCAAGGCAGATTCAAAACCGTTAAGCGATTCAGTTGCAGCGGTCTCCGTAGGAATTATTGGTGGAGTACCGATGCTCGATCTTTGCTACGAAGAAGATGTTCGCGCAGATACCGATATGAATGTGGTCTGCAGTGGAGATGGACGCTTCATTGAAGTTCAGGGAACTGCAGAAGGTGTGCCATTTGATCGCAACTTACTTGATTCACTTCTTGATCTCGCAGTCGCTGGCTGTGTAGAACTAGGTGAGATACAGAAGGCTGCCTTAGCTAAGTGAGTTCTAACTCAACTCCCCATAAATTACTTCTGGCTACGCGCAATAAAGGCAAGATCGAAGAGTTTCGTCGCATCTTGGAAGATATTGCAGCAGGGCAGATTGAATTAGTTGGCCTCGATCAATTTCCTAACCTTCACGATGTTGATGAAACTGGTTCAACCTTTCAAGAGAATGCTCTGTTAAAAGCGCGCGAGATGTGTGAAGCATCTGGAATTCCGGCGATCGCAGATGACAGCGGACTTTGTGTTGATTACTTAAACGGCGATCCTGGAATTTTCTCGGCTCGCTGGGCGGGAAGCCACGGTGATGACCGAGCAAACACTGCAAAGGTTTTAGCCTCACTTGCAGATGTTCCAGATGAGAAGCGAGGTGCGTACTTCATTTGTGTTGCAGCCCTTGCCTTACCTGATGGCCGAACCCATGTTGAAGAGGGAAAGTTTGAAGGCTGGATTCTGCGTGAGCCAATCGGGGATCAGGGATTTGGCTACGATCCGATATTTCGCCCTGATGGTTATGCAATTTCTAGCGCACAAATGAGCGCGGAGGAGAAGGATGCGATAAGCCATCGCGGAAAATCACTCCGCGCTATCGCACCTCATGTCATCACTTTGCTCAACTCCCTAGGCTAAACTTGGCCTATACGAGTTAGTTCAAACCCTGATCGTTTCCAATTTTCGAAGGAGTCACATCGTGGCAGTTAAGAAGAAAGCACCGGCTAAGAAGAAGGCCGCAGCTAAAAAAGTTGTTAAGAAGGTAGCGAAGAAAGCTCCAGCGAAGAAGAAGGCCGCCGCCAAAAAAGTTGTAAAGAAGGCAGCGAAGAAGGCCCCTGCGCGCAAGAAGAGCGCGGTTAAGAAATCTGCTGCGAAGAAGTCATCTTCTGCAAATAGTTTAGTAATTCCTCCAGTTCCAGTTGGTGGCGTAAGACGTCCATCTGCTGTAAATGTTTCTACAACTCCGATTGCAAAGGCAGCGCCAGCTGCTAAGCCAAGTGCAGCGCCAAAGCAATCAACTTCACCACGTGTTTTGATTGCGGCAATTATCGGCATCGCACTTCTTGCAATCGTTGTTATCTCACGTCCTGCATCAGATGGCGATGACGTTGCACCAGTTCCATCAGCAACAGCAACAGCTTCTGAGTCAGCAGCGCCAGAGATGTCTGAAGAGGCAACACCTGAAGCGAGCGAACCAGCAACAAATGGTGAAGCAGTCGCAGCAGTTGAAGCGCCAGGTCGCTTTATTGGAAACTGGAAAGATTCAGCTAAGTCAGTAATGGTTATTACATGGAAGGCGCCAGCTGCAACTGCTGGTCTAACTGGTTACAAGTTTGAAGTTCGTTCAGGAATGGGCGAATGGAAAGAATCAGGCGTTCTTCCAGCAGATCAACTCTCAATTGAATTCACAAAGGGTTCAACTGATGGTTCAACATCATTCCGCGTCTCATCTGTTTACTCAGATGGACAAGTCGCAACTGCAAAGGCATTTGGATTTGCGGGTCAGTTCGAATAATTACTAAAGAAAATAACCCCCACCAATTCGGTGGGGGTTATTTTTTATCTCTATTACTAAACCATTACTAAAGTTGAGTTTCGATAGCTGCCACATAGGCGCGAACACCGGCTGGCACCAGGTGCACACCATCAGGGGCGAAATATTCTGTACGGCCTTGAGATATCTGATCCCAAGGAATTACCGAGATATTTGGATAGTTAGTTGCGACTTCGCTAATTAGCGCGTTATTGGCCTCTTTCCAAGGCCTTGGAACAGCAGTATTAACAACGATTGCTTTGGGTGCAGATTTAACAGCTTCAAAGATCTCGACTACTTGATCACGAGTTAGCGCATTGTTATTACCAAGATTGAAGATAACCGTGGAGTTCAAAACCTTTGGGCCATCAACTCTCATAACTTCAAGTAGTTCAGGTGCTTGGCGACCAACTCGCGCATTTATCAGCGCTATCGGGTGGTTATCTTCGATCTCAGATCTAATTCCTAGGATTACTGAATCTCCAGTTACCCATAAGCCAGGCTCAGAAGTATCTACAACCGCCGTGATTGGTTTACTGGCATCTTTAAGTAACTGCGCTAAATCTTTATTCTTGTTATCAATTTCCACAAGAGCGTTAACAGAGACAGTTGCAGAGAGAAGCAGTATTAAAGATGAGATTAACCAGACGCCGACCTTCTGCCTTCTGCGCACATATGGAGTGCGGTACTTCATTCCCTTAAACCAATAGGCAACTGCGCCACTTCTAATTGGTAGCTCTACTAGGCGCAAAGAGATATCAGCTAAGGCGAGTACAACCAAGATGCGCAAGGTAAAGAGCGCCCAATCTTCTCCATCTAGATCAACTTGTGGGCGTGAGATTTGAAAGATTACCCAGTGCCACAAATAGATTGCATATGAGCGCTCACCAATCCAAAGGAGAACGCGATTACGCAAGAGAGGTGCAAAGCGAGATGCCGGATGCACAATCGAAATCAAAATTGCGGTGCCAAAGATTCCAGCTAATGGAAATGCGATTCGGTAAAGGGCAGGATTTGATTCATCAATAAGTAAGAAAGTGGCCAAGATTCCAACAAAACCAAAGACACCAACACCGTCGATAAAATCTTGCGCTCTACGGCTAACTTCAGGGCGGAAATTCTGCGGGATCCAACTAACTGCAAGTGCTGCACCTAAGAAGAGGCCGATGCTATGGGTATCGGTACCGAAGTAGATATGGCTAACTTTTGAAGTATTAGCGGCATCTACTTGGAAAGAGACCAACATCAAAACGATTCCTGAAGTCATCGCAATAACTAGCGCTGCAATGGAAATCAATTTCTTGCCGAAGAAGCGAAGCACCAAGAGCAGAATCAACGGCCAGATTAAGTAGAACTGAGCCTCAACCGCTAGAGACCACGTGTGTTGAAGAAGTGGTGGCCGCCCGCTACTTTCAAAGTAATCCTGCTGGTTAAAGACCAACCACCAGTTCATGCCTCCGAAGATTGAGAAAGGAGCATCGGTTAAGAATTTCTTCGTTGTATCTGGCGCCCAGAGCCCAACCACAATTGAGGTCACGATCAACATGAATAAAAGAGGCGGCAGCAATCGGCGAATTCGCGCTAAATAAAAATCGCGCAGATCTAAACCACCGCGTTGCTGAATTGAATCAAGAAGTAAGCGAGTAATTACATAACCTGAGATGACAAAGAAGAGATCTACTCCAAGAAATCCACCAGGAATCCATTCGATACCGAGGTGATAGAGCATTACCGCAATTACTGCGACAGCGCGCAGACCATCAATTGCAGGGATGTACTGGATACCGCGTTTGGTAGCCATATTAATTACCGACGCTTGGCAGGTTTTTTCTTAGCAGCGCTCTTTTTAGGTGCAGACTTCTTAGCCGGTGCAGCAAGAGCCGGTTTAGTTCGCTGGCTGATTACCTTCTTTGGACCAGTATCAATCACCGAGTTATCTGCATTTAAGTTTTCATTTACGCTCTTGTGAAGATTGGCAAGTCTTTCAAATGCTGAATCTAAGCGAGTACGGCTCTGTGCGATCGCTTGTTCTGCTGAAACTAAGGATTGGGTCTGAATTTTGTAGAGGCGCTCTGCTTCAGCGATAACGCCACTTAACCATTGGCGATATTCAGCGACTTCGCCAGTTGCTGCAACGATGATGCGCTCACCTTCGCGACGCGCTGCTTGAGCAAGCGCTGCTGCTTCGCGACGCTTCTCGTCAAAGATTCCTTGCGCTTCACGTTCGACTGAAGAAAGTCTTTCTGCCGCTTCTGCTTCTGCCGCGGTGATGTACTTACGTCC
>JAPLBI010000123.1 GCA_026392815.1 Actinomycetota bacterium | reverse complement strand
GGCGAAAATACCCAAGCGATGCTCATTACTCGCGGACTCAATGAAGTTGCACGACTATGCGCAGCGCATGGCGCTGACCCACTGAGTGCTGCAGGACTAGCTGGAATGGGCGATCTCGTTGCTAGCTGTGGTTCAGCTCTTTCGCGTAATCGCACCTTCGGTGAAGTATTAGGACGCAGTGGTTCTATGGATTATGCGCGTGAACATGTCGCAAAAACAGTGGAGGGCGTAGCCTCATCCAATGCAATTCTTGAAATCGCACACCGAGTTGGAGTTGAAGTGCCTGTAATCGAAGCAGTTGCAGACATTGTCTCTGGCAATCTGACACCAGTTGCAGCCCTTCAGCGCTTGATGTCAATTACTACTGCATCTGAGAATTTCATCAAATGAGTAAAACACGAGTAGCCATTATTTGTGGCGGACGAAGCAGCGAACATGAAATTTCATGTATCTCTGCTGGTGGAATTTTGGCAGGAATTGACCCCACAAAATATGAACCAATATTAATTGGCATTACACAACAAGGTGACTGGGTGCTTCTTCCCAATGATTACGCTCTATTAATATCTAATGGAGCACTTCCTCATGTTGACCCAAGCGCGCCAGCAGTGGTTGCAGATATTGCAGGACTGAGTAGCCAAGGCAAGAATTTAGATATTGACATCATCTTTCCAGTTCTTCATGGCCCCTACGGTGAAGATGGAACTATCCAAGGTTTTTGTGAGATGGCAGATATTGCCTATGTAGGTAGCGGAGTTCTTGCTTCATCGGTTGCAATGGATAAATCATTTGCTAAACCAATATTTGCAGCCGCTGGAATCAAAGTTGCTGAGGGATTCGTAGTCACTAAAGAAGAGTGGACTAACGATAAGAGTGGATGCGCAAAGAGAATTGCAACTCTCGGCTATCCAGTATTTGTAAAGCCGGCACGTGGTGGATCAAGTCGTGGGACAACAAAAGTTAAATCTGCTGCTGAATTTGCCGCTGCTCTTGAAGAGGCACATACCTTTGATCCAAAGGCGATGGTGGAGCAAGAAATTCGTGGCAAAGAAATTGAGTGCGCAGTCCTTGAGATAGATGGAGTTGCTAAAGCATCACTTGTTGGGCAGATAAAGATCGATCCAAAGTACGATTTCTATAACTTTGAAGCTAAGTATCTAGATTCAGCAACCACCATCGAACTTCCGGCGGCAATTGATCAGAAGATCAGCGATCAGATTCGTGCCAAAGCGGTGGATGCCTTTATCGCACTTGGCTGCAGTGGCTTGGCTCGTGTTGACTTCTTCCTAACCGATAACAATGAAGTCATTATTAATGAGTTAAATACGATGCCAGGCTTTACTGCTACATCAGTATTTCCGAAGATGTGGACAGCAACTGGTGTGGAATACACAGAAGTAATTTCCCATTTACTGGCGTCAGCGCTTACGCTTAATAACGGAGTCTTGGGTAATTAAAGTCTTGAGTAATTAAAGCGCTGGGTAATTAATAAGTAACAGGGCAAGTCAGGGTGCGTGTAATACCCGGAACAGCCTGCACCTTAGACAAGATCGCGCGGCCAAATTCCTCCATCGATGGAGACTCTGCGCGCATGATTACATCGTAAGGACCTGTAACTCCTTCAGCCAATGTAACGCCGGCGATAGCAGAGACAGATTTTGCAACGCTAGATGCTTTGCCAACTTCGGTTTGAATCAAGATGTATGCCTGAACTGACATAGTGGTCTGCCTTTCTCGTGAGAACTTCGCCGTTGAAGGTAAGCGCAAAGGTACCCCATGTTCTAGTCTTGGCGCTATGGCGATTAGTGATGGCGGCTTCAACGAAGCGCAGGTAATCGCGCGCCTAAAGGAGATTTTTGCATCAACCGATCCACGAATTTCTCTTGGGATTGGCGATGATGCAGCGGTTGTATCTGGCGCCAAAGCCCAAGTTTTAACAACCGACATGGCCGTTTCCGGAGTTCATTTCCGAACCGAATGGTCGAGCGCTTTTGAAATTGGTAGAAAAGTAACGGCTGCAAATACCGCAGATCTTTTAGCGATGTCAGCTAAGCCCGACTACCTACTTGTCGCTGTTGCTCTTACCGGTTCTGAGACTATGGAATGGATTTCCGATCTTGCACGTGGGATTAAATATGAAGCAGATCTTGCGGGAGCCCATGTAGTTGGTGGAGATATATCTCGCGCTGATCAAGTAGTTATCTCAATGACTGCGATTGGTTCTACTAACAAAGCGATAACTCGTAGTGGAGCAAAACCAGGAGATGGCATTTATTTATCATCACTTACAGGGTGGTCGGCGGCTGGCTTGGCGATTTTGAGTTCCGGATCAAAAGAAGATATGGAGTCTGCTCAAAAAGCACTTAGCGAGTTTAAGTCTCCAACTATTGATTATGGATTTGATGCTTCAAAGGCCAATGCGCTCTGCGATGTCAGCGATGCGTTGGTTATTCAAGCAGCACAGATGGCTGAGGCTTCAAAGGTTTGCTTTAACTTTGACCTAACTAAAATCCAAGCAAGCGCTGAATTCATGGAGCTTGAAAATCTTGCCCAGCGAATGGATATTGATATTTGGAGTTGGATTTTTGCTGGGAGAGGATCACGCCCTTCTGGCAACCGGCACAGATCTGCCAGGGCTTTTAATTGGAGAAGTTACCCAAGGCGCGGGCCTTGCAAACGTTCCCGCAGGCGTGGCAGCGAACGCTTGGCAACATTTCTAAAAAGACCCGTGGATTTTTATGCAGCGATTTCCATATTTTTTATTTTTTTAAACACATAAAAACTGGCGCGGTGCTATTGCCTACCTTTTAGCAAGGCGATAATTTTGCGAGATGAAAAGATCATCATTTGTAGCAACTTTGGCCACTGTAGCACTTTCTATCTCAGCAATTCTGGTTGGAGTTACTTCTGCAAATGCCAGCGTCACACTTCCCAAGGGTGCGTTCTTACCTTGTTCTGCAGGCGGCGGCGCATACTGCATTGATTCAGTAAGCATTACACCGACTGGTGGCAAAGCTATTGCACTTACTTGGGTTGCTAGCGGTACTCAAGGCGCTACTGCAGGAAATGCAAATGGTGTTGCATCAGGCAAAGCTCTGCCAGGGCGATGGAGCGCAGATGGCGCATTCGCAAATGAAAATTACGACG
>JAPLBI010000204.1 GCA_026392815.1 Actinomycetota bacterium | reverse complement strand
GAACGTGCTCGCCCTTGTACATCCAGTGCTGACCAATTGCAGAACCGGTGTATGGAGCGAGGTACTTGAAGCCTGCTGGGTCTGATGCAGGGGACGCGACGATTGTTGTGTACTCCATTGCGCCAGCTTCTTCGAGCGCGCCCTTAACAGATGCGATCCTTGAACCCCTTTGACCACTAGCCACGTAGACACATCTAACTTGCTTCTTCTTATCGCCAGTTAGCCAGTTTTCACGCTGGTTAATGATCGTATCTACAGCAACTGCAGTCTTTCCGGTCTGACGGTCACCGATGATCAACTGGCGCTGTCCGCGACCAATCGCTGTCATCGCATCGATCGCCTTAATACCTGTTGCAAGTGGTTCCTTAACTGGCTGGCGCTCAACTACAGAGGGAGCCTGTAGTTCAAGTGCACGGCGTGCGTCAGGTTTGATTTCACCCTTGCCATCAATTGGACGACCAAGTGGATCAACAACGCGACCCAAGAAGCCATCACCAACTGGTACAGAAAGAATTTCACCAGTACCGCGTACTGATGTTCCTTCTTCAATTCCTGCGTAACTTCCGAGAATTACAACACCGATCTCGCGCACATCGAGGTTAAGTGCAAGACCTAGTGTTCCGTTCTCGAACTGTAGAAGTTCGTTTGCCATTGTTGAAGGAAGTCCCTCAACGCGAGCGATTCCATCGCCTGCCTGGCTAACTGTTCCTACTTCGTCGCGAGCTGCGGCGCCTGGATCGTATGACTTAACGAAATTCGCTAAGGCATCCCGAATTTCATTCGGTTGGATCTTGAGCTCTGCCATGTCGTTCTCCCTTTTTCGTTTCTTCTTAAATCTTCTTTGTACTTATTTTTTCTTACGCGGACTGACCAACTAGTGCACGCCCAGCGTTTGCCAGGCGGTTTACAACGCTTCCATCGACTAACTCATCTGCGAACTTGATTGAAACTCCACCCAGAATTGTTGGGTCGATTTGTACGTTAATACGGATTGGCTGACCGACGTTCTTCTCAAGAACTGTTGCAAGTCGCTTTGACTGTGCATCAGTTAGAGCAGTTGCTGTACGCACAACTGCGATTAAGCGGTTGCGACGATTTGCCAAACCAAAGAGGTAATCAGCGAAGGCTGCTTCGATGCTGCGTCCGCGAAGGGATGCAACAAGTGCGCTAGCGATCTTGACTGTTGAGGCAGATGCCTTCTTGCCAAGTACTTCAGCGATTAACGCTGACTTGGCGTCAGTTGAACCAACGCTGACGAGCGCCTTGCGGAGCTCGAAATTATCGGCAACCAGGCGTGAAGTTTCGAAGAACTCATCTTCTACGCGATCGAGTTCGCCAGCAATATTTGCTGCAGATGCTTCTGCCTCAATTGCTAACTGCTCTGTTGCATAGACAAGATCCTTAGTTGCTGACCAACGAAGACCAGAGAGTTCGCTGAGAAGTGATACAGCGAGCGTTCCGGTTGATTTTGTAAATAGATCTTTAACAAGTGCAGCCTTTGCTGCCTTATCGCGTGCTGGATCTGTAATTGCGCGACGCACAGAAGTGTTATCGGCAAAGAGATCTGCTGCTGCGAATAGATGAGAAGACAACTCTGAAGCCGATGCCGCGCTTGCGCCCTTGACTGCAGCATCGAGTGCAGCACGTGCAGCCACGAGTGACTGACGGCTACTGCCTCCGAGGTGAATTCTCATTTTCCTTACTTGCTCTTCTCTAGATCATCCAAGAAACGGTCAACGATCCGTGATTGACGAGCCTGGTCATCTAAAGATTCCCCGACAATCTTTGAAGCGAGTTCAACTGCAAGTGCACCGACTTCATTGCGAAGTGATGTGATCGCTTGTTGGCGTTCTGCCTCAATGGATGCGTGTGCAGCAGAAGTGATTCGTGCTGCTTCTTCTTGTGCTTTCGCACGAAGTTCTTCAACGATAGATACGCCCTGTACGCGAGCTTCTTCGCGAAGAGTTTGTGCTTCTTCGCGCGCCTTTGAAAGCTGCTCGTTGTATTGGGAAAGCGCGCGTTGCGCTTCGAGCTGCGCCTTTTCGGCGCGCTCCATTCCACCTTGAATCGCCTCAGTGCGTGCAGTGAATGCCTTTTCGAACATTGGCACCACTTTGCTGCGCAGAACAAGGAAGAGAAGTGTAAACGCAACCGCACCAACGATGATTTCCGATGTATGCGGAATCAAAGGGTTTAGCGTCTCTCCCTCGGCGGCAAAATAGAATTTATTCATAATTAGTTCAGATTATTTTCTGGGCTAATTAGAGAACGAAAGCTAGAACGAGACCGAAGAGTGCGAGAGCTTCAGCGAGCGCGAATCCAAGGAACGCGATTGGCTGTAGAACGCTACGTGCTTCAGGCTGACGTGCAACGCCATTGATATATGCGGCGAAGATAAGTCCGGTTGCAATACCAGGACCGATTGCTGCGAGGCCAAAACCGACCAGGTTGAGTGTGCCTTCCATTTTTTACTGCCTTTCGTTAGGTGTTAGTGCTCGTCGGCAAGGGCGCCGGCGATGTAGAGAGCGGTCAACAGGGTAAAGATGTACGCCTGAAGACATTGAACCATGAACTCGAAGAAGGTCAACACGATGCCGATACCGAAGGCAAACGGGCTAACCAACTTCAAAGCAAGTGCACCCTGGGCAAGGTGTTCTCCGCCCAAGATAAATACGAGCAACAGTAAGTGGCCCGCAAACATATTTGCAAAGAGACGCAGTGAGAGCGTCAAAGGACGAACTAAGAAGAAGGTAAGAATTTCAAGAGGCGTAATCAAAATGTATGCAGCCTTTGGAACGCCAGGCATGAACATGATGTCCTTGAGGTATTTGAAAACACCGTGCTTTTTGATTCCGATGTAGTGGAAGACGAAGAATGTAAATGCCGCTAAGACATATGCGAAGCCAACGTGCGACATCGTTGGGAACTGGAGAAGTGGAATAATTCCGAACCAGTTATTGACCAAGATAAAGGTAAAGAGTGTAAATAGGTACGGCACAAAGCGAAGGAATTCGTGGCCGATAACATCTTTTGCAAGGTCATTTCGCACAAAGGCGTAAACACTTTCGCCGGCGAACTGGAGCTTGGAAGGCACGACTGCCGCTTTACGTGATGCGGCGATGAAGAAGACTGAGATCAAAACTACTGAGAGTAGAACCAAGAAAATAGGTTTAGTCGTATAAGGGTTATCGCCAAAAATGGGAGGAAGTTCGAAGTCTTTGGTACTTGGCGGGACAAAGCCTTCGCCTTCAGCGCCTTGACGAACTAACGCGAGCACACGAACTCCAATTTACTTAGCCGAGATAAGGGAATTGCCTGTAACGGGGCAACCTTATGGGTAAAAGGCTCCACCTGTGAAATCCAAAAGCTGTGATTTAAGCCTGGGTCGGACCGCTATTCGCGCCCAAATCGGAGCCAGACCAAATAGATCGCCCCGCCCATACCCACGAGCAGGCCGGCCAAGGTTAGGTAACTGGTGTCGAACCATTTATCTGCGGCATAGCCAACCCCGCCCCAGAAAAGTAGTCCAGAAAGGAGGTAACCGAAGATGGTCCACATTGCGTTTTCATCGCGCTTGTTCTGACTGCTGTTACTCACTGGGACCTCCGTGGCCGTAATTACGGTTTTGCTTGAGGGGGTAATGGTAGATGAGTTTTGAGATTGAGGTAACTAGCGATCTCTCCCCCGAGCCAGGCGATCGTAAGCGCACAGGCTGCGACCCCGAAGCTCAAACGATCGATTACATCGCGATCGGTGTATTTAGCCAGCGCCCATAAGAAGAGGCCGAGGAAGAAAAGTTTTGCGAAGTAAGAAAATAGCGCCATTGCCATCGTGCTTATCGGATCAAGATTTCTAGTTAGTCGCGAAACCAAGATATGTACGATGAAGTAAATAGCGACTATAAATTGCGCAAGCAAGGCGCCATAGAAACCAGCAAGACCGCGAATTAAAGTAAATAGAACTATTGCGATTGCGCCAACAATCAGAGTTGGCTTTACCGCACCGCGCAGAAGTTGTGATTCATTTGATTGAGTATCAGACATGGCTCACACTTTCTGTAATTCGCAACGATTTTGATTTACCGCGGCTAAAGAAGATCGTGAACGCCAACATGGCGCCTGCAAATATCGCCGCCACCCAAAGTGGAGCAAATGCTGAAACGGTGACAGGAAAGGCAATCGTTGCGGTCCACAAATACATAATCGCAGCAGTGCGGATTTGCGTATTGCCAGCGCGCATAATGCGGTGATGTAGATGTTCTTTATCGGATGAAAATGGAGATTTACCGGCGCGAATACGGCGAAAGATCGCCAGAGTTAAATCAGCAAGTGGAATTGCAAGAACAGCAAAAGGTAGAAGGAGCGGCAGAAGCGCAGGTCCAAGCTTCTCTTCGCTAATTGCATTTGGATCTACTTGGCCAGTTAAAGTGATTGCAGAGGCTGCCAACATTAAGCCAAGGAACATTGACCCCGAATCCCCCATAAAGATGCGGGCCGGATGAGAGTTATGTGGCAAGAACCCTAAGCAAACACCGATTGCGATCGCGGTAATAAGAGATGGTGCACCTGCGCGGTTAAAGCCGTAAACAACTGCCAATAAGTAAGCGAAGGCGAAGAAGGCAGAGCCCGCAATCGCAACGATTCCAGCGGCTAAGCCATCTAGGCCGTCGATAAAGTTAACGGCGTTAATTGTTACGAGAACTATAAGCACGGTAAGTAACTGGCCAACGCTCGGTGGCAACATGGTTACGCCATTTATCGGCAACCATAAGATTTGGATTCCGTACAACAACAAGATTCCGGCAGCAAGTGCTTGGCCAGCCAATTTGGTAATCGCATCTAGTTCATAGCGATCATCTGCCATTCCAAGCAACACTAAGAATGTTCCGGCTAAGAAAATTCCTTGCGCATCATTACCGAAAGATTTTCCAACGAGTTCTAGATTTCCAACGATTAAGAAGGTAGCTGACATGGAAAGCCACATCGCAAGCCCACCCCAGCGTGGAGTAGGTATGACGTGAATATCGCGCTTTCGAATCTGTGCCACTGCGCCAAAGTGCAACGCCCATTTTCTTACAAAGGGTGTGATGATGTAACAGAGCGCTGCTGCAAGTAAGAGCGTTACTAAATATTCGCGCATGCGCTAATCGCTGCCTTTATGCGGTGTAGATCGGAAAACGCGCAGTGAGTGCGTGTACTTCAGATTTGATTGCCGCATGTGTCTTCTCGTCATCAGTTTTAATGGCGCGTGCGATAAAGGCTGCGATCTGCTGCATCTCTGCAACGCCCATTCCTTGAGTTGTTGTCGCAGGAGTTCCAACGCGAATACCGCTGGTGATGCCAGGCTTTTCTGGATCGAAAGGAATTGAATTCTTGTTCATAACGATTCCGGCTAAACCGCAACGCTCATCTGCAACTTTTCCAGTCACGCCAGTGCTGCGAATATCCATTAGCGCTAAGTGGGTTTGGGTTCCGCCAGAGACTGCGCGCATTCCCTCTTTCTCAAGAGCTGCCGCAAGTGCTTGGGCGTTAACAATTACATCCTTGGCATACTTTTGATATCCAGGTGTTGCACATTCGGCGAGCGCAATCGCTTTGCCAGCAACCGCCGACATGATTGGTCCACCCTGCATACCTGGAAATACCGCTTTATCAATCGCTGCCGTATGTTCGGCCTTAGCCAAGATCATTCCGCCGCGAGGTCCGCGCAGAACTTTATGCGTTGTAAATGAGACAACATCTGCATAAGGAACCGGTGATGGAATTGCCTTACCTGCAACTAGTCCGATGAAGTGCGCCGCATCGACCCACATGATCGCTCCGACTTCATCGCAGATTTCGCGAATCTTTTCAAAGTCGACTAGCGATGGGTAGGCAGTTGCTCCAGAACAGATCATCTTTGGCTTAGTGCGGATCGCGATATCGCGCAGCTCGTCATAATCAATTAACTCGTTATCTTGGCGAACGCCGTAAGACTCGACGTTAAACCACTTTCCAGAGAAGTTAACGGGTGAGCCGTGTGTTAAGTGGCCACCATGGGCAAGTGACATCGCAAGGACGGTATCGCCTGGCTTGGTGAATGCTTGATAGACGGCAACGTTTGCGCTGGCTCCAGAGTGTGGTTGTACGTTGGCATGTTCTGCACCGAATAAAGCTTTAGCGCGATCAATTGCGATTACTTCGGCCTTATCGACTTCTTCGCAGCCGCCGTAATAACGCTTGCCTGG
>JAPLBI010000104.1 GCA_026392815.1 Actinomycetota bacterium | reverse complement strand
GGCGAAGTTTTGCTAGAGGTAAGTTACTTAGAAAAAGATGCGAAACGCTTACATGCGTGGGCTAAGACGCCCGGTGTTTCAGGTGATCGTGATGATGCACCTGATGTCGACCGCAGAGTCTGGGCGGCCAATTCTTTATCTGGGCGCGAATGCGTAGGCGCCGATGTCTGTAATTACGGTTCGCAATGTTTTGCAGCACTCGCCAAAGCAAAGGCACAGACCGCAGATGTTGTAGTCACCAACCACACCTTACTTGCGATTGAAATCGTTGACTCGCATCCGATCTTGCCTGAACGCGATGCGGTGATCTTGGATGAAGCCCACGAATTTATGGATCGCACTACGCAGGCAGTGACCGAAGAGCTCACCTCTGCGCGCGTGATTCGCGCAGCCGCGATGGCGCGCAAACATATGCCGGGCAAGTTGGCTGATGCGCTCACTAAAGCTGCCGATAACTTCCACGATGCGATGGCAGATTACGGCGATCAAATCCGTGGTGACTTTGCCGCGCAAGGTCGGCTTGAAGAAATTCCATCTTCACTTGAAGCACCTATCCGTAAAGTTAAAGATGCGGCAGCTGCGATCGTGCAGATCATCAACGCCGATGACGACATTATCGATTCTGATGCGATCGCCGAACGTGCGCGCGTTAAAGGTGCGGTCTCTGAGATCAACACAACCTGTGGCAAATTGTTAAAGATGGGCAATACCCATGTGCTCTGGTACGAACCAACCTTTTCAACGCTGCATTTAGCACCGCTTTCTGTCTCTGAAGTACTTCGTTCAAACTTATTAACCAAGACTCCTGTTATCGCAACATCTGCAACGCTCACAGTTGGGAATGGCTTTGATGCGATGGCGCGCAGTATCGGTTTCGTCGTTGGTTCCGATGCTGATACCGAAAGCGAAGATGGTGATATCGATCCGGCAAATGTGCAGATGCTCGATGTGGGATCGCCATTTGATTTTGCAAATCAAGGCGTTCTCTATATGCCAAAGCATCTACCTGAACCAGGTCGCGATGGACCAAGTCCTGAAGTCTTAACCGAACTCGGTGAGTTAATTGATGCAGCAGGCGGTCGCACCTTGGCGCTATTTAGCTCTTGGCGCGGCGTCGAAGCAGCTGATGCACACCTTCGCAACGTCTTAAAAGAGTTGCCAATCACGATAATCACGCAGAAACGTGGCGATGCTGTTGGTCCACTTGTTGAACGTTTTGCTAAAGATGAAACTTCTATTTTGCTCGGCACGATGTCGCTCTGGCAGGGAGTTGATGTTCCTGGTTCATCTTGTATCTTGGTCGCAATTGATCGAATTCCATTTCCACGTCCTGACGAACCAGTTATGTCAGCTCGTGCATCGCTGGCCGATGCCGCAGGTGGAAGTGGATTTATGCAGGTTTCGTTACCGCGCGCAGCGTTATTGCTGGCGCAAGGCACTGGCCGCTTAATCCGCAGCGTTGATGATCGCGGGGTAGTGGCCATTTTGGATTCGCGAATTGTGACGAAACGCTACGGAAGTGTCCTACTTAACTCAATGCCGCCGCTCTGGCGCACCAGCGATCGGGCTGTGGTCATTGATTCACTG
>JAPLBI010000069.1 GCA_026392815.1 Actinomycetota bacterium | reverse complement strand
GGATCAATCTTGGCTTTGAACTTCGGTGCTCTCTCTGCCGCATCTACTTCATCTAGCGCGTTTGCAATATGTTTTTTGATGAATGTCTTGGGGCGCAAATCAGAAGGTGAAAGATCTTCAAAGCCTGGTCCAAGATTTTCGCGTAATTCGGAAGTTGCGTTAGTTGCCATGGCTCTGACCTTCTTAATCAGCTTTGCCGCATCTACCGCTAACTGTGGAAGACGTTCTGGTCCAACTAAAATCACAGCGAGAACGCCCAAACCAAATATCTCACCGGCGCCAAAATCGAAGAACATAGTTGTTGATACTACTCTTTAATCAAAGTTCCACACGCCGACTATTTGCCCGCGGTCAGAGTCACAGTTGTGGTGGCAGTTACACCGTTTCGGATGTAAGTAAGTTGTACTTTATCGCCGACGCTCTTTGAACGAATGGCCACAATCAACTCTTCTGAGGTGTTAATTGTTCGGCCATCAAATTTGGTAATTAGATCTCCTGCTTTGAGGCCAGCCTTAGCTGCTGGACCACCTGGCAAGATCGCCTTATCGTTTGCGGCAATTCGTGCGCCATCGCCTTCAAATTTCATATCTATTGATACGCCGAGTACTGGGTAGGTTGCCTTACCGTTTTTAATCAACTGATCTGCAGTCTTGCGCGCTTGATTTATGGGGATTGCAAAACCTAGGCCGATAGATCCAGATTGCGAACCAAATGATGAACCTAACGTTGCGATTGCAGAGTTAACGCCAATTACCGCTCCAGTTGAGTCAATTAGTGGGCCACCTGAATTTCCAGGATTAATAGCCGCATCTGTTTGAAGTGCGTTAATAAATGAATTATCACTTCCGGTTTCTCCAGCAGTTACCGCGCGATCTTTTGCGCTGATAATTCCGAGTGTGACTGTTCCAGAAAGTCCAAGCGGTGAGCCGATTGCGATTACTGAATCTCCAACTGCGACTTTGTCGCTATCCCCCAATTGAAGGGCGGTTAAACCAGTTGTTGCAATCTTGATTACCGCTAAATCGTAGGAGGCATCTCTTCCGATAATTTTGGCAACGTATTTCTGGCCATTATTAAGAGTCACATCAATATCACCGTTATTGGTTGCCGCTTCAGCAATCACGTGGTTGTTGGTGAGGATGTATCCATTACTTTCGATGACAAATCCCGTTCCAGTTGAGCCACCATCTTTTGAGCTTGCTTCAATTGAAACAACGGAAGGAATTACGCGCTGCGCCAGGTCGGCTACCGATCCAGGTGCACGTTCCACGGAATTTGTGACGCGTGAAAGGTTTATTGACTGACCAAATAGGGAACCTGATGATGATGCGCCAAAGATTGCACCGACAAGCCCTGCAACAAAGGCGAGCAGGATGGCATTGGCACGGGTAATGAAATTAGCTTTTCCATTGCGCGAGGCCGGAACCCACCATGGTCCATTGTTTGGAGAAGTCATTACGCCATCTTCCTATAACTTAGTTGCTAGTAACAAACCATCGCCAGTTGGAATGAGTGAAACCACCCAATTCTCTGACTCGTTTTTCAAGGATTTCCCAGATTCGCGCAGCGCTACGGTTTTTGGATCGCGCTGTGCCGGATCTGAAACCTTTGATCCACCAAAGAAATTATCGATCACAAACACTCCACCACTGCGCAATATGCGATGGGCTTCGGTGATTGCATAAGGCAAATCTTCTGGGTTATGGCGGAAGATAACTAAGTCATAAGCGCGATCTGCCAGTTTATTCATTACATCCATGACCGGATTGGTAATCAATCTAAAGCGCGCTGGTGCAATATCAGCATCTTGAAACGCTGTCTTTGCAATATTGCTATGTTCCATTTCGTCATCAATTGATGTCAGCGTTCCGCTAGCTAGCATTCCTTCAAGCACCCAAAGGGCACCAACTCCTGAGCCAGTACCGATTCCGACTACTGATTGCGCAGAAAGGTTATGTGCCAAATGTTTTAAGTAAGCACCTGCTCCAGATGTCGCATCGATTACGCCAATTTCTTCACCGCGAGAGCGGGCGCTCTTCTTTACTTCATCTTCGGAGATAAAGCTTTCAGCATAAGAATGTGGATCGATGATCATGAGAGAGATGTTAGCCATTCGATGAGCAATCGCACGCCGAAACCTGTGCCGCCTTTAGGGTTTTCTCCAGAGTCGCTTTCGCTGCGCGCAACGCCTGCAATATCAAAGTGAACCCAGGTCCGATCTCCAGCAAAGTGCTCTAGGAATAGGGCTGCGGTGACTGAACCTGCACTGAAATGTTTCTTCGATGTGATGTGACTTAAATCTGCAATTGGACTTTCCAGCGCTTCCTTATAGTCATCCACCAACGGCATATGCCAGACGCGGTCTCCGGATCGCTCCCCTGCTTCTGAAAAACTCTTAGCTACTTTCTCATCTCGCGTATACATCGCAGCATGTTGTCTACCCAAACCAAGAGTTGCTGCGCCAGTAAGAGTTGCAATATCGATTAGGTAATCAGGGTTTAAATTTATATCTGCAAACGCCAGGCGATCGGCAAGTACTAGGCGACCTTCTGCATCTGTATCTAATACTTCAACGGTCTTGCCACCGTAGTGGGTAATGACATCACTTGGGCGTTGGGAAGTACCAGATAGCGCATTTTCGGCGAGCATCATCAAGACTGTTACTTGCACTTGTGGCTGGAAATATGGAAGAGCTGAGATAGCGCCTAACGCCGCAGCAGAGCCAGCCATATCTGATTTCATCGATGTCATAAATTCGTAAGGGCGCTTTGGAGATACACCGCCAGTATCGAAGGTGATTCCTTTACCAACAATTACAACG
>JAPLBI010000146.1 GCA_026392815.1 Actinomycetota bacterium | reverse complement strand
ATTTCCCAGAGACAGTGCATGAGCCCGCGTGAATCGGTAGAACCGATATACATACCTGGGCGTTTACGAACCGCATCAAGTCCTTCAAGGACTGCCAGGTCTTTGGCGGTATAGGAATCTTCGGCGTCGCCTACAGCGGTGAGATCTAGTTGATCTCCAGCATCTTTAGAATTCTTGGCGGCCACGGAGGCAAAGGTTATCGGCGGAGTTGCAAGGATCTTGCGTTAACGCGCCGTAATAGTCTCAAATATTGGTAAAACCCCCATATCTTGGGGAATACGGTGAATTGCAACGCAAAAGTAACAATATTCCTCCATTTATTTCCTGCGGGGAATAAAGAGACATGGTTTGATGTTCCATAAGAAGTACCACTTCCCACCTAAATGAACGGAGAGCGCGATGACCGAGCAAGTAATCCTCGAATCCACACCTCTTAATGCACTTGATCGTTGCGATCGTTGCGGCGCTCAGGCATATGTGCGAGCAACCCTCGCAACAGGTGGCGAACTAATGTTCTCGAACTAATGTTCTGTGCTCACCACGGCAAGGAATACGCTGAAAAGCTAAAGGCTGTGGCAGTTGCAATCCAAGACGAGTCAGAGCGCTTGGTTGAATCTACAAAATAATTAAATGTCTGGCTAGTTAATCTTTTTTAAGAAGACCCTTGTGCGATCCGTCGCAGAAGGGTTTTTCTTTTGATTGGCCACATCCGCAGAACTTTGGATTTTGCAAAGTCTCCAGAACGTTGCCATCAGCATCGACCATTTCAACTTCACCGGTTATGCGGATAGAACCACTTTTAGGGTTTATGAAAACCTTTGGCTTATTCATGAATGGCTAGTTTTTAATCTAGATAATCGCGAAGTGATTGCGAACGTGATGGGTGGCGCAACTTCGACATAGTCTTTGATTCGATCTGGCGGATACGTTCGCGAGTTACCCCGTGAACCTTGCCGATCTCATCAAGTGTCTTTGGCTGACCATCTGTAAGTCCGTAACGAGCCTTGATTACATCTGCCTCACGGTTGGTGAGGCCGCCAAGTACCTGCATCAACTGTTCTTGCAAGATTGTGAAAGTTACAGATTCTTCAGGCTTAACCGCTTCTGAGTCTTCAATGAGATCTCCGAACTCAGAATCTCCTTCTTCACCAAGTGGTGTGTGAAGTGAGATTGGCTCGCGTCCGTACTTTTGAACTTCAACAACCTTTTCAGGTGTCATATCAAGTTCTTTAGCGAGCTCTTCTGGTGTCGGTTCGCGGCCGAGGTCTTGCAACATCTGGCGCTGAACGCGAGCCAACTTGTTGATGACTTCAACCATGTGAACTGGAATACGGATTGTGCGAGCCTGGTCGGCCATCGCGCGAGTAATCGCCTGACGGATCCACCATGTTGCATAGGTAGAGAACTTGTAACCCTTTGTGTAGTCGAACTTTTCAACTGCACGGATAAGACCGAGGTTTCCCTCTTGAATTAGATCAAGGAACAACATGCCGCGACCGGTGTAACGCTTTGCAAGAGATACAACGAGACGAAGGTTTGCCTCTAACAAGTGGTTCTTAGCGCGCTTGCCATCTTCAACGATCCATTCAAGTTCGCGCTTGAACTTCTTCTCCATCTTCTTATCTTCTTTAATCTTCTCTTCAGCAAAGAGCCCGGCTTCAATACGTGTTGCTAGCTCTACTTCGAGCTCAGCATTTAGAAGCGCTACGCGGCCGATCTGCTTTAGATAATCCTTTACTGGGTCAGCGGTTGCACCAGCAGTCATAACTGTCTGCGCAGGTGCATCATCTTCTTCAGAGGCCTTAAGGGTGAAGGCATTTTCTTCGTTTCCAGATGCTTCTTCAGCCAGGTTTACAACGCGTGGCTGATTAGATTTATCTTCAGCTTCAGTATCGATGATCTCTGCAACTTCAGCGATAAGAGTTTCAACATCTTCAAGTTCGACTTCTTCAACAACGATCTCGTTGCCTTCATCATCTAGAACAATCGCAGCCTTGGCAGCCTTACCTTCGCTCTTTGGAGCAACTGGTGCTGGAGGTGGTGCGATGAGTGCGAGTTGGGCC